>NZ_JAUBUJ010000003.1:88251-168259 GCF_036705405.1 Microcoleus sp. B13-B6 | reverse complement strand
TTATAGTCGAGCCGCCGACGCCGCCGACACCAACACCAGTTATAGTCGAGCCGCCGACGCCGCCGACACCAACACCAACACCAGTTATAGTCGAGCCGCCGACACCGCCGACACCGACACCGACACCAACACCAGTTATAGTCGAGCCGCCGACACCGACACCGACACCAACACCAGTTATAGTCGAGCCGCCGACGCCGCCGACACCGACACCGACACCAACACCAGTTATAGTCGAGCCGCCGACACCGCCGACACCGACACCAACACCAGTTATAGTCGAGCCGCCGACACCGCCGGCACCGACACCGACACCAGTTATAGTCGAGCCGCCGACACCGCCGACACCGACACCGACACCAGTTATAGTCAAGCCGCCGACGCCGCCGACACCGACACCCCCTGCTATCATCAACACACAGAATAATTGGTGTGGCTTAGAAGCTGGATTGAACAAACTTGAAAACATCCTTGACGACCAGCTAAATACAATTAAACTACCCATAGTTGGTTCCCTCAAGAACATTGCCCCCAATTTTATTGACAGCTTCAAAAATAAGTTAGTCGATGCGGTTAAAAATGGGGTAAATCAAACTACCGAGCAGTTAGAAACTACTTTGGGCAATGTACTTGGAGCTGATTTCAACGTCAAAGTCGATCGCAATTCTACTCAAGAGGAAAGCACTTTACTAATTACTCTGGGTAAAGCATATCAAAGCGATGCTAATTTAGCCCAAAATTTAGGGATGCCTGGATTAGGTTTGACTACGGATGGGAAAGCTAAATCCACAGCAAATTTTGATTTGGCGATCGCTGTGGGTGTTCATAAAGATTTTGGTTGCTTCATAGATACCGACAAAACCAAGCTTACAGCTAATTTTGACGCCGGAATAGATGACAAATCTAAGGGGCAAGCTAATTTAGGCGTTTTACAACTTGACCTGAATAATAATCCTCAAAAACCCACTAAAGCTGAGGCTAAACTTGCCGTCAATTTGAAGGATTTGGATAATTTGGGAGGTGCGAATGATGGATCTCGCTTAACTCTCTCAGAACTTGGTGGTAACTATCAGTTAGCAGATTTGTTCAATGCTACCTTAACTGCTAACGCTAATCTCGGTCTCCAAGCTAAAACTAGCATTAACAGCAATCCTGCTTTTCCTTCCTTAAGTTTTGACCTGGGCGCTAATTGGCAGGCTATTAATTATACCAACGGTCAATTAACTGCACCGCAAAATCCAACAATTAACATCGATAACGCCTCTTTTAACTGGGGGCAAACATTACAAGGGTTGGAAACAAGCTTGACTCAGCTTCAAGACAGTCTCAATCAAAATTTACTGGAAGTAAAACTGCCAATTTTAGGGAAATTAAAAGATGTAATTCCCGGAGATTCTAGTGCTTTGACTTTCCTGAATACAGTCAAGGAGAGTACAATAAATGAGTTGAAGTTAGTTAGCGATCGTACTCTCAGTTCAACCCTCACTTCTCTTGTCCAAGACTCGCTAGATGGCAATTTCAACTCCGAAGCATTAGGGGCAAAATTAACTTCTCAATTTGCCCAGAAATTTTCTGAACAAATTGCCAACAACCTACAAGCAGGATTAACCAAATATTTTCCTTCCAAAAAACTCTTTGGCTTTTTAGATTGGCCTAGTTTGAGGGTAATTGGTAACGGTACTCCAGATGACATTAATCTGCAAATTTCCCTAGACAAAAACTATGAATTCCCAGATGTTAACCTTTCTGGAGACTTAGGACTTCCAGCATTAGGTTTGGACGTAAATGGCAAAGCACAATCCAAATTTGACGGTAACTTATCATTAGGATTTGGCGTCAATAAAGATTTTGGCTTCTATGTTGACACCAACAAAACCAAACTGGACGCAAATGTAGAAGCTGGTCTAGATAATAATTTCAATGCCAAAGGTCAATTAGGATTTTTCCAAGTAGACCTTGCCAACAATAAGGACAATCCTACCAAAGTTGAAGCAAAATTTGCCGTCAAATTAAAAGATTTAGATAATTTGGGAGGTGCTGATGACGGATCTCGCCTAACCTTCCCAGAACTGACTAGCAACTATCAGTTGTCAGACTTATTGAATCCTACCTTAAATAGTAGTGCTAATCTCGGTCTGCAAGCTAAAACTAGCGTTAACGGCAATCCAGCTATCCCTTCCTTTGACTTTGACCTTGGAGTTAATTGGCCGATCGTCAATTACGCTAACGGTGAATTAACCGGGCCGCAAAAACCCAGTGTTGAGTTCAAGAATATGCAGCTCGACTTGGGAAGCTTTATTACGGGTTTTGCTAAACCTGTCATCACCAAAGTCAATGATGTTGTGAAGCCGGCTCTTCCTATAATCAATGCACTGGAGAAGGATATTAAACTGCTGTCTGAATTCAAGGCGATCAGGAAGTTCTTCGACCAAGACCGCGATGGCAAGGTGACGCTGATCGAAATGGGTGCGACTCTCACAGGCACAACGATCGATGATCGATTCCTAGATGCCCTTCAGTACATCGGCCAAGCAAGTGATTTGCTCAATAGTTTTTCATCTCAAGAGGAGAAAATTGCTATAGATTTAGGTGACTACGCGATCGATTTCGATGCCACAGATCCCAATGCTGATACCAAAACTGCTAATACAACTCAAACCAAAACCGCCACATCTCCCACTGACCAAGCTAAATCAAATTCAAAGGGCAACACTCAAGAGTTGCTTTCCCTCTTTGACAAGATGGATGGGCTGAGTTTTCCTATCTTGAGAGAGCCTCAAGTTGCCATCGACTTGCTGATGGGTAAACCAGATGTCAACCTGTTCGACTATAAAGTGCCAAAGCTCGATTTTAATTTCAGTATTAATAGAAAGTTTCCTATCTACTCCATTCCTGTTGTAGATGTAGGTGTCAACGGCAAGTTACAGGGAAACTTTGAAGCTAAAGCTAACTTTGGTTTCGGCTTTGATACCTCTGGACTTTCTCAATGGAAACAATCTGGCTTTAATGCCTCAGATGCCTATAAAGTTCTTGATGGTTTTTATGTAAGCGATCGCGAAAATGCAGATGGTACAGGATCGGATGTTAATGAACTCAAGCTTAATGCTAGTATTTCGGCTGGGGGCGGAGTTGATATTGCAGTGGCAAATGCCTACCTCACGGGTGGAATTAAGGCTAATGCTAAATTAGACTTGCTCGACGTGGGAGAAGGGTTTGTTCCCTTTAGAGGAACGGGTGATGGCAAAATTCGCGGTTCCGAAATTACTTCCCGCATCAGCAACCCCCTGAGCCTGTTTGAAGTTAATGGTGACGTGAAAGCTGCCCTAGATTTTAAGGCTGAGTATTGGACTTTCTGGGATGGCTGGGAAACAGCTTACAAGAGGCGCCTAGGTGAAATAAAACTGGCTGACTTCCGATTGGGAAGTGGTTCGACGCGCAAGAGTCGCGCCATTGATGGTTACATCACTGGTGGAACAGTCTTCTTCGATGCCAACTTCAATGGGCTGCAAGATGATAATGAACCCTTCGCTTTTACCAACCCTGATGGCAGCTTCGACCTCACGATAGAACTAGAAAAATTCGACAACAATAAAGATAGCAAGATCGACTATACCGAAGGTAAAATTGTCATCACCGACGGGATAGATATCTCGACCTATTTGCCCCTAGAGACACAGTTGTCTTCTACTCCAGAGTCAGAGGTGGTGACACCTTTAACTACCGTCATCGCTGAGTTAGCCCAGCAAGGCACTGACCCTGAAACTGCTGAAACTCAAGTGAAATCAGCGCTGGGTCTGCCGGCTGATGTTGATTTGGGCAGCTACGATCCTTTGGAGGCGATCGCCAATAACGATCCCAAGGGTGTGGCGGTTTATGCAGCACACGCTCAGGTACAAAATACCATTGTTTTAGTCACCGATTTAATTACCGGTGCTTCAACTACCGCGAAAAATGAGATTGCCAAGAGCGTAATTTCTGCGGTTGCCAATCAAATTAAATCTGGCACTCTCGACTTCAGCAATTCCACACAAGTGCAGGCGATTATTGAGTCGGCGACGAGTCAACTGCAAGTACCGCAACTCTCTAGTATTGCTTCGGATGCTGCCCAAATTATTGCCGAGGGAAATCAGCGAATAAAGGCGATCGCATCCAGCAATTCCTCGCCCTCAGATGCCGCGACAGAAATCGCCCGCATCCAAAAAGTTGCACAAGGAGAAGTAGCCCAAGATTTACTGCAAGTCGCAGCCGGAAATAAAACGATTCAGTCGGCGATTTCCGAAAATACTGGTGCATCTCTAAATACCAAAATTCAGTCGGCGACAGCTAACAATCCAACAGTCCGTAATACTTTAGATACTGATGACTCCAGTACACCATCTACACCCGATGAACCATTCCCAGAAAGCGGTATTGAATTAGTTAAAGATGGGGAAAATACTACCGAAAGCACCGATGGCGATGATACCCTCATGGGCAGCGCTAGCGATGATATATTGCGCGGTAGAAAAGGAAATGACTTGCTGTTTAGCCTTGATGGCAATGATTGGATGAATGGCAATCAGGGGAACGACTTAACAGATGGTGGAATTGGTGACGATACGCTTTACGGCGGAAAGGGTTTTGATACCTTGACTGGTGGTGCGGCTAGTGATTTCCTTTCTGGCAATCGGGGTGAAGATATCCTAATTGGTGAAAAAGCCGACGATACCCTTTACGGCGGTCAAGGCAATGATATTCTGCTAGGAGGTCAGGGTAACGATTTCCTCAGTGGCGATTTGGGCGATGATACCTTAGTAGGGGATGTAGGCAATGATAAATTCTTACTCTCTACCAATTCTGGTATTGATACTGTTGCTGACTTTGAAGTCGGTCAAGACTTGTTAGTATTGGGTAACGGGTTGACTTTCTCGCAATTGGCCCTTGTCCAAGATAGCGATGCAACATTAATCCGGTTTGCACAAACAGGGGAAATTTTAGCTTCTCTGGCAGGAGTTTCTGCTAGCAGTATTAGTGCCGTTAATTTCGGATTGATTTAAGAAGGATGTGGGTTCAAGCACTTATTCTATCGGAGTTTGAAGTAAGTCCGCGCGTGCGAAGCTATCCCGTAGGGAATCGCCCGTAAAGATGGTAACGAATAAGTTTTAGGGGCGGGTTTTACGGGAAATAATTGCCTAATACCAATTATCCCGTAAACCCGCCCCCACCCTTGCGAAAGTCCGCTAGGGCTTGAAACGAACGGCCCAACCGCATGGCAGATATGTATCAAAAATCCCGTTCTTAATATTTCAGTATAATGACACTTGCTATTGAAATGTTTTTGTGTTATCTCATCCACCTCGCGCTGGCTTATCCGTAATATTACTTAATAAAATTCCCCATCTTTATCAAAACTTTAAATAAAAAGGTGTTTATAAAGAAAACTTTATAGATATTCTCTAAAAAAACAGTTATGGTTACTACAACCTTCAGAAAGTGTTTCGGATGCAAGTCGCGAAACAGGGAAACTATTGTCTTTTTTTAGCTATTAGTAGGTGCATTATGCCAAATTTAAATAATCAAGTTTCTCCAAGTTCGATCGTCTTTATCGATACTAAAGTTGAAAATTATCAAAGTTTGATTGCAGGGGTAAAACCGGGTACGGAAGTAGTCGTTTTGGATGGGAATAAAGATGCGATCGACCAAATTACTGAAATTTTAGCTCTTCGGACAAATATTGACAGCATTCACATTGTTTCTCACGGTGCTCCGGGTAGCTTGCAATTGGGTAATGGCTGCTTGAGTGCAGATAATGTGGAAACTTATTCCGAGAAATTGCAGCAGTGGCGGAGTGCTTTAAGTGTTGATGCGGACATTCTGATTTACGGTTGTAATGTCGCATCAGCCTCTGGCGCTTACCCGAAAGTCCGCCAGGGAATGAATTCCCTGTCTCAAAGCTCAAGTCGGTTGAAACCGACTGGTAACAACCTCAATAAACAGTCCCTAAGCGAGGACTTTCGCTATGAGACGGGGGTTGAAACGAACGGCGGATCGGATGAATACGCCATAGATGATGAACAGGCGAGAGATATAGACGGTGTAGCCTTCATCCAACGGATTGCCCAACTCACAAATACAAACGTTGCAGCTTCCCAAAACCTCACGGGAAGTGTAGCCAAAGGCGGCGACTGGGAACTGGAAGTCAGAACCGGGGAAATAGAAACGCCGCTGACATTTGAAGCCGAAGTATTAGCAGGTTACGAGTATGTTTTGAATAGTTTTGGTGCTGCAACTAATTTTGGCGCGGGGGGGCAGCCGCAATTCGTCGGCGTAGGAGACTTCAACGGCGACACCAAGCCTGACTTAGCCGTGCCGAATCGTGTCGCTAACGTTTCTATCTTATTAGGGACAGGTACAGGCACCTTTAGTGCTCCCACTAATTTTCCTGTGGGACAATATGCCTTTGCTGTGACGGTGGCAGACTTTAATGGAGACACCAAGCTTGACCTAGCCGTTGCCAACTGGGGGAGTAATAACGTCTCAATTTTGTTAGGAACAGGGACAGGCAGTTTTGGTACAGCTACCAACTTTAACGTCGGGTCGAGTCCTTGGTCAGTTACGTCCGGCGACTTCAATGGAGATGGCAAGATTGACCTAGCCACAGCCAACATTGACTCAAACAATGTCTCTATTCTATTAGGGACAGGTACAGGCAGCTTTAGTGATCCCACGAACTTTATCGTCGGGACAAAACCCCAGTCTGTATCTGTAGGCGACTTTAACAAAGACGGCAAACTTGACCTAGCTACGGCGAACTTTACCTCAAACAATGTCTCGATTCTATTGGGGACAGGCACGGGTAGCTTTGGCACTGCCACTAATTTTAGTGTGGGAACAAACCCCTATTCTGTTGCTGTGCAAGATTTTAATGGGGATGCCAACCCTGACATAGCTACAGCCAACGAAGGCTCTAATAATGTATCGGTACTGTTAGGGAATGGCACAGGTGGCTTTGGGACTAACACTAACTTTGCTGTGGGGACAGGGCCTCGTTCCGTTACTGTAGGTGACTTTAACGCCGACGGCAAAATTGACTTAGCTACAGCGAACGGTGTTAGCAGCTCGACCCCTGTGGCTAATAACCTCTCGGTTCTGTTGGGGACAGGCACTGGTACTTTTAGCCCTGTCGCCAACTATAGCTTGGGGTCAAATCCCTGGACTGTCACTGCGGCAGACTTGAATGCGGATGGGAATCTTGACCTAGCCACGTCGAACTATTGGACTAACGACGTTTCGATTCTGCTTAATACAACCCCGGCGGTAAATTTCGGGGCTGCAACTTACAGTGGCAGTGAAGGAACCGCAGATACAGTAGTCAATATTCCCGTTACTATCAGCGCCACTCCTGACGCTGCTGTAACAGTGCCTATTGTCATCGACCCCAGCAGCAGTGCCACCGAAAATTCAGACTACACCTTTTCGCCTACCTCGATTACATTCCCCGCAGGTGCAACAGGTGACGCACTCACCCAGAATGTTGCATTTACTATCAAACCCGACAACATAGTTGAAAATGCCGAAACCGCAATCTTCAACTTTGGCACAATCACCGGTGGCGTTGCCGGTACAACCAAACAAACCACACTAACTATTGCGGCTAACGGTCAACCTTCAAGCCTGAGTCCGTACCAAATAGACCTCAAAACAGGCGCAATTACTGGTGGGCCAAACCAGTTTATTTCTCTAGTAAATACCCCTACCGACTCAAACGCAGACAGTTGGTTAGAAGCAGTCGCCAAAATCAATTTTGACGGCAAGATCAAAAAAGCGAAATTCATCGTTGAATACGACAAAACTCCGTCAGGATGGACGGTAAATCTCGGCGACTCAGCGTCAAACGATGGCTATGGAGGGGATGCCAGCACTAACAGCCGCGATGCCGAGATGCAGATTGTTAACGGGGGTATGGCAGTTTTTGGGAATGACTACAATACACCCCCTGGCGGAGAACTTACCCCAGGAAATGTGCCTAACTTTGTGAGTAATGGTTCCCGCGTCGAGTTAGAAGTGAGCAACGAACAACTTGCGTGGGATAACAAAAGCGGGCTAAAAAATAGCCTGAATTCCCCATATCTTTACGCCCTCAACGGTCAACCTGATGCTACTGGGCCAGTCAATTCCGAGATTTACGCCGGATTTAACAGGGTGATTTCAGGGCCAGGCGATCGCATCGGATCGGGTGCTAGCAAGGTGACAATTCTGCTCAATCCGATCGACTACGCGATTAGCGCTGGTACTGCAACCGTTACAGAAGGCAATGAAGGCAAAACTGCTGCCACTTTTACTGTTACCCGCAGCGGTTGCACTGACTTGGCGAGCACAGTAGATTATGCGATCGCAGGTACTGCTACAAACGTCAGCGATTACAACAACATCGGCGGCACATCCGGTGCAACTGCTGCGACTGGTACGATTAATTTTGCAGCGGGCGAGACCTCGAAAACCATTACTCTGGATGTTTTAGGCGATGCGGCGATCGAAGCCAATGAAACCCTTGAGGTTACGCTGTCAAATCCCTCGGTATTAGATTCTACACCGACACTTACCACTGCTACCGCTACCACAACTATTGCTAATGATGATGTAGCGCCACCGACACCGACGCCAACGCCGACACCAGTCACGCCGACGCCGACACCAGTCACTCCGACGCCGACACCGACACCAGTCACGCCGACACCGACGCCAGTCACGCCAACACCAACGCCGACGCCAGTCACGCCAACGCCGACGCCAGTCACGCCGACGCCGACGCCAGTCACGCCAACACCGACGCCAGTCACTCCGACGCCGACGCCGACGCCAGTCACGCCGACGCCGACGCCAGTCACGCCGACGCCGACGCCGACGCCAGTCACGCCGACGCCGACGCCAGTCACGCCAACACCAACGCCAGTCACGCCAACACCGACGCCAACGCCAGTCACGCCGACTCCGACGCCGACGCCAGTCACGCCGACTCCGACGCCGACGCCAGTCACTCCGACTCCAACGCCGACAACTGGTACTCCGACGCCAACGCCGACAACTGGTACTCCGACGCCGACGCCGACAACTGGCACTCCGACTCCGACGCCGACAACTGGTACTCCGACGCCGACGCCGACAACTGGCACTCCGACTCCGACGCCGACAACTGGCACTCCGACTCCGACGCCGACAACTGGCACTCCAACTCCGACGCCGACAACTGGCACTCCAACTCCGACGCCGACAACTGGCACTCCAACTCCGACGCCGACAACTGGCACTCCGACGCCAACGCCGACAACTGGTACTCCGACGCCGACGCCGACAACTGGCACTCCGACGCCGACGCCGACAACTGGTACTCCAACACCGACGCCCACGCCGATACTTGGAAGTCCTGGCATTGTTATTAGTCCGGCATCGGGATTAGTAACTACAGAAGCAGGTGGCACAGACCAATTCACCATCAAACTCAACCGCCAACCGACTGCGGATGTAACGATTGGTTTGCGTAGCAGCAATGAGGCAGAGGGAGTAATTTCGACGGAATCAATTACTTTCAATTCTGCTAATTGGAATCAGTGGCAGCCGGTTACGGTAACGGGTGTCAACGATCGAGTATTTGACGGCGATAAGACTTATCAGATTGTGACTGCCCCTGCTGTGAGTGCCGATAGTAACTACAACGGCCTCAATGCACCGGATGCGACTGTTGTTAACAGGGGTAACACCATACCGCCATCTAACGATCTGATTGCTGGTGGTCCTCGCAACGATCAGATTCTTAGTATTCCCACGGTAAATTTTTCCCCAGCTACTTACCAAGTCAATGAAAGTCGCACAGTAACCGTTCAGAAACAAATTACCCTCACTCGCACTGGGGATCAAAGCAACTTTTCCACGGTGTGGCTAGAACGTCCTACTGGTTCAGCTACTTTGGGAATAGATTGGAACGTTCCGCCCAATTTCTCTCCTCAAATCACCTTTAACCCAGGCGAAAATAGCAAAACTTTGACAATTGACATCTTACCGGATGGTCAGTTTGAGGGAACAGAAGAAATTGCGTTTCGGATCGCCAATGGGGGGGTTAATGTCAATATCGGCACCCAAAACACTGCTACCTTGCAAATTTTCGATGCTGAGGGGCCTCCTACAATTAATTTCTCCCCAGCTACTTACCAAGTCAATGAAAGTCGCACAGGAATCGTTCAGAAACAAATTACCCTCACTCGCACAGGGGGGAATATAGACAGCTTTTCCAGGGTGTACCTAGAACCTCCTACTGGTTCAGCGACTTTCGGAACAGATTGGAATACCCCCAATTTCTTTCCTGAAATCACATTTAACCCAGGCGAAAAGACCAAAACTTTCACAATTGACGTTTTTCCGGATGCTCAAGTTGAGGGAACAGAAGAAATTGCGTTTCGGATCACCAATCGGGATAATTCCATTATTGGCACCCAAAACACTGCCAGTCTGAAAATTATCGATGCTGAATCTACACTCAACAACAACCCGCCGGTGGTGACTAATCCCCTCTTGAATCAACGTGGTCCCAATCCCCGCCGCGACTTCAGTGTGACTCTTGCTCCCAACACCTTTACTGATCCCGATCCCGGTGACAGCCTCACTTACTCCTACTCAATAATTCCAGAGCCGGATCCCAACGGACCCTTCGGCCCCAACCGTCTCGATTGGCTGACCTTCGACCCCAATACCGGCACTTTCATTGCACCCGATTGGCTGACCTTCGACCCGAATACTCTGACCTTTAGCGTGAATTTGAATGCTGGCAATGTTCCCTCATTCTTCTATGTGCCAATTAAGGTGACAGCAACGGACAATGCGGGTGCCAGTGTCAGTGACTTCTTCCACCTGTACCGCGCCGACAGCCTTTCTGGCGTCGCAATTGACGGTTATATCTCCGGTGCTACTGTGTTCTTAGATGCCAACAAAAACGGCATCCTCGATGCCAACGAACCATCCACCACAACTAACAGCAGCGGTGAGTTTAATCTCGATATCCCCTTCGAGACATTCGACACCAACAAAAACGGAGAAATCGACCCATCAGAAGGAAATTTAGTTGTCACAGGAGGCATTGACACCGCCACCGGCTTACCCCTAGAAACACCAGTCACCGCACCACCAGATGCGAGTGTAGTCACCCTCCTAACCAGCTTAATCGCCGACTTAATCGACAAAGGAATTGAACCAGAAGAAGCCCAATCTTTAGTCAAAGCAGCCCTTTCTCTCCCCGCTGAAGTTGACCTAACTAGCTTAGACCCTATCTTAGCTACCAATAACAATCAACCGGGCGGAGTCCAAGTCTTAGCCGCAATGGTGAAAGTCCAAAACTTCATCACCCAAACCAGCGCTTTGATGGACGGTGCATCCAGTGTAGTCAATACCGATATTGTCAAGGCTGTTGTCAGTTCAATTACGGCTCAAATTCAATCCGGTACAGTCTTAAACCTCAGCAATGCCGCAGCCTTAGAACCAATCATTCAGCAAGCTGCCGCGAAAATCCAGCAAATAGACCCCAGTTTCAACAGTCAACAAGTCAGCCAAATTACATCGCAATCCGCGACAGTAATGGCAACAGCAAATCAGCGCATTGATGCGGCTGTCTCCAACCCAACAGCAACATCAATTCCTGAATCACTTGCCCGCCTCCAACAAGTAGCCTTGGGCCCAACAACTCAAGACTTCAAAGAAGTTGGTACAGGAAATAAACCTATTTCCCAGCTAGTTGCTGACAATACTGGTACTGCTTTAGATAGCAGAATTGAAGCTGTAGTATTGCCGACTGGGATTGCCACTCCTGTTGTCAGCGGCGATGCTGATTTGGGCAGCAATTCCCCGGATGCAATTCTCGGTACTAATGGCGACGATATCCTGACTGGCGACAGCGGAAATAATGTGTTGATGGGGATGAGGGGCAATGATTCCCTCGACGGCGGCATTGGAAATGACTCGGTTTTCGGTGGCAAAGGTAGCGATACTTTGCTTGGAAGTAGCGGTGATGATGTCTTATTTGGCAACCGTGGTGCTGACATTTTGAATGGCGATGATGGTAATGATATTCTTTACGGAGGTAAGGGCGATGATTTGCTCAATGGCGGTTTGGGAATGGATACTTTGACTGGAGGAATGGGATTAGATAAATTCCTACTCTCTACCAATTCCGGTACTGATACGATTACTGATTTTGAAGTCGGTCAAGACTTGTTAGTATTGGGTAATGGGTTGAGTTTCTCGCAATTGGCAATTGCTCAAGATAGCGGTGCAACTTTAATCCGGTTGGCACAAACAGGGGAGATTTTAGCTTCTCTGGCCGGAGTTTCGGCTACCAGTATCAGTGCCGTTAATTTCGGATTGATTTAAGAGCGATTTCGGGTTTATTACCCAGATTTCTGCCTTCCGAGAAACTCGTGAGCGCGAGAGTAAGACAGGGGTTTTTAACCCCTGTCTCATAGAAACTAATCCCAACAATTCCAACTGCAAAAGTATACGAGAAACTGTTCCCGCTTCTAATCGAGATGCTTCCACAATTGTATTAAAAGAAATCGGCCCAGAGGCGATCGCACAGCGTCTTCCACCAATCGATCGAACTCTGGTACTAAACCTCTGAACCTCTACTCCTATATTCTCCTTCCCATACTCTGCACGGGGACTAAAATATTTCAGTATAATGATACTTGCTATTGAAATGTTTTTGTGTTATCTCATCCACATCGCGCTGGCTAACCCGTAATATTACTTAATAAAATTCCCCATCTTTATCAAAACTTTAAATAAAAAGGTGTTTATGAAGAAAACTTTATAGATATTCTCTAAAAAAACAGTTATGGTTACTACAACCTTCAGAAATAGTTTCCGATGCAAGTCGCGAAACAGGGAAACTATTGTCTTTTTTTAGCTATTAGTAGGTGCATTATGTCAAATTTAAATAATCAAGTTTCACCAAGTGCGATCGCCTTTATCGATACTAAAGTAGAAAATTATCAAAGTTTGATTGCTGGGGTAAAACCGGGTACGGAAGTAGTCGTTTTGGATGGGAACCGGGATGCGATCGACCAAATTACTGATATTTTAGCTCTTCGTACCAATATTGACAGCATTCACATAGTTTCTCACGGTGCTCCGGGCAGCTTGCAATTGGGTAATGGCTGCTTGAGTGCAGATAATGTGGAAACTTATTCCGAGAAATTGCAGCAGTGGCGGAGTGCTTTAAGTGTTGATGCGGACATTCTCATTTACGGTTGTAATGTCGCATCATCACCTCGCGCTTACCCGAAAGTCCGCCAGGGAATGAATTCCCTGTCTCAAAGCGAAAGTCGGTTGAAACCGACTGCTTACCCGAAAGTCCGCCAGGGAATGAATTCCCCGGCTCAAAGCTCAAGTCGGTTGAAACCGACTGAAAACAAACTCAATAAACAGTCCTCTTCAGAGGACTTTCGCTATGAGACAGGGAATTCATTCCCTGGCGGATCGGATGAATACGCCATAGATAATGAATACGCCATAGATGATCGACACGCCAGAGATATAGACGGTGTAGCCTTCATCCAACGCATTGCCCAACTGACAAATACCAATGTTGCCGCTTCCAAAAACCTCACCGGAAGTGTAGCAAAAGGCGGCGACTGGGAACTGGAAGTCAGAACCGGTTCAAGAGAAACGCCGCTGGTATTTGAAGCCGAAGTGTTAGCGGGTTACGAGTATGTTTTGAATAGTTTTGGTGATGCGACTAATTTTGGCGCGGGGACAAATCCCAAAGGTATTAATGTATTGTTTTTCAACGCTGATACCTTTCCAGACTTGGTAGTGACCAACCTATCAAGCGAAAACATTTCAATTTTGTTGGGAGATGGAAATGGCAATTTTGGAACAGTTACCCAATTGGCTGTAGGTTTGGATCCTGTTTTCGTCACATCAGGACTTTTTAACGCTGACAATTTCCCCGATTTGGCAGTAGCAAATAGCAGTAATAGCAGTGTGTCAATTCTGTTAGGAAATGGCACGGGCGGACTCATTAGTCCACCCAGCACCTTTAGTGTGGGTAACACTCCCTCTTCAATAGCTGTCGGGAACTTTAACAGCGACACTTTCCTCGATTTAGCAGTGGTAAATGCTAACCCTCAAGGTACGGGTAGTGTCTCAATTTTGTTGGGAAACGGTGCTGGCAGCTTTGGCGCTGCCACTAATTTCAATGTTGGTGCGATTCCTGGTTCCGTTGTTGTAGGGAACTTTAATGCTGACAGTTTACCTGACTTAGCCGTTGCCAACAGCCTCTCTAATAATGTCTCAATTATGTTAGGAAATGGCACGGGCGGATTTGGTGCAGCTACTAATTTTGGGGCTGGGCAAAATCCAAATGCGATCGCAACTGGGGACTTTAACGGAGATAATTTCCTCGACTTAGCCACAGCTAACGGCGGTTCTAACAGTGTGTCAATTCTATTGGGAAATGGCACTGGCGGCTTTGGCCCGGCTACTACTGTTAACGCAGGGGCAGGGCTTAACGGCATTGTGGTGAAAGACTTTAGCGGAGATGGCAGACTTGACTTAGCAGTAACAGGAACCAGCGGCGCTGCAATTTTAGTAGGCAACGGCAATGGCGGTTTTAGTGCACCCATTAACTTTGCTGCGGGCACAGATCCAACTTCCATTATTGCAGGCAACTTTAATGCTGATACTCTCCCGGATTTTGCAGTAGCGAATAACGGTTCAGACAACGTTTCGGTGCTGCTGAATACACCCACTACAGTATCCTTCGTTCCTCCCCAAATAGGTAACACTTACAACGTCACTGAAGGCACGACCGACACAATAATTTATGTCCCGGTTACTATCAGCGGTGGCACTCCCTTAACTGATTTAAATGTACCCATTGTCATCGACCCCAGTAGCACAGCTACTCAAGATGCAGACTACACTATTTCAACTACATCCCTTACTTTCTCTGCCGGCACTACTACTCTCACCCAAAATATTGCAGTAACTATTAAAGCTGACAATATCGTTGACAGTAACGAACAGTTAGTTCTCAATTTGGGTGCGATTACAGGCGGTGTTGTCGGCGGTACGAGTCAAGCGAAAGTGGCTATATTGGATAGGAATAGTTCTTACTCAATTGTCGCCGACAATCCCACCATTACCGAAGGCAATACCGGCAAAAATCCTGCCACATTTACTATTACTCGCAGCGGTAGCACGGAACTTTGGAGTACCGTAGATTATGCCATTACCGGCACTGCGACCAACGCCACTGATTACAACAATATCGCCGGCACTTCGGGCGCAACGGCTGCCACTGGCAAAATCACTTTTGCAGAGGGTGAAACATCCAAAACTATTACTTTGGATGTGTTGGGAGATGGCAATATAGAACCGGATGAAACTGTTGCCATTACTTTATCAAATTCAGTTTCACCCGGTGGCGCACCGACTATTGCGACGGCTACCGCTACGGCTACTATCAAAAATGATGACGCTGCCGGCATCACTGTCACTCCAAAGGCAATATCAACCACAGAAGTTGGCGGTAAGGCAGAATTTACAGTCAAATTAAACGCTGCACCAACTGCTGACGTAACCATCGGTTTGAGGAGTGACAATCTTGCAGAAGGAACAGTTTCAACTAATAGCTTAACTTTCACTACCGCTAACTACGATCAACCGCAACCAATAACGATCAGTGGTGTTGACGATTTAGTAGCTGATGGCCCTATACCTTACAAGATTGTCACGGCTGCTGCTGTGAGTACCGATGTTAATTACAGTAACCTCGATCCTGATGATGTCACCGTCACCAACAGTGATAACGAAACTCCGGGAATTACGGTGAATCCGACGGCGGGATTAATTACTGGTGAAGATGGCACCAAGGCCAACTTTACTGTGGTTCTAAATACTCAGCCGACTGCTGATGTGACTATCGGTTTGACCAGTGACAATGTTGCCGAAGGAACTGTTTCAACTAATAGTTTAACATTCACTTCTGCTAACTGGGATACAGCGCAGCCGGTGACAGTAACAGGGCTTAACGATAGCATTGGTGACGGCGATATTAATTACACCATTGTCACGGCGGCTACTGTTAGTACAGATCCGAATTACAGCAACAAAGATGTAACGGATGTTAGCCTCAGCAATAAGGACGATGATACCGCTGGTGTTTCTATTACTCCCACGGCAACAACTGCGACAGAAGGCGGTGCGAATGGCAGTTATGCGCTCAAATTAACGTCGGAGCCGATCGCCCCTGTTACCATTAACTTTAATGCCCCAAGTGAAATAAATGCGATCGCCCCTGTGATCTTTGACAGCACTAACTGGAATGTTGCCAAAACTGTCACTGTCACCGCTACCGACGACAGCAAAGCCGAAGGCACGCACAGCGGCACGATCGCTCACACTGTTACCAGTACCGACACTAAGTATAGCGGTCAGACGGTTCAGGATGTAAATGTAGCTATTACCGACAACGAGACAGCAGGTGTCAGCATTTCTCCCACGCAAACAACTGCTACAGAAGGCGGGGCCGCGGGCAGTTATCAGCTCAAATTAACGTCGGAGCCGATCGCGCCTGTTACCATTAACTTTAATGCCCCAAGTGAAATAAATGCGATCGCCCCTGTTATCTTTGACAGCACTAACTGGAATGTTGCCAAAACAGTCACTGTCACCGCTACCGACGATAGCAAAGCCGAAGGTACGCACAGCAGCACGATCGCTCACACTGTTACCAGTACCGACACTAAGTATAGCGGTCAGACGGTTCAGGATGTAAATGTAGCTATTACCGACAACGAGACAGCAGGTGTCAGCATTTCTCCCACGCAAACAACTGCTACAGAAGGCGGGGCCGCGGGCAGTTATCAGCTCAAATTAACGTCGGAGCCGATCGCGCCTGTTACCATTAACTTTAATGCCCCAAGTGAAATAAATGCGATCGCCCCTGTTATCTTTGACAGCACTAACTGGAATGTTGCCAAAACAGTCACTGTCACCGCTACCGACGATAGCAAAGCCGAAGGTACGCACAGCAGCACGATCGCTCACACTGTTACCAGTACCGACACTAAGTATAGCGGCACGGCAATTCAGGATGTCAATGTAGCGATTACCGACAACGAGACAGCAGGTGTCAGCATTACACCTACGAGCACAACTGCTACAGAAGGCGGGGCGAATGGCAGTTATACAGTCAAACTCAACAGCCAGCCGATCGCGCCTGTTACCATTAACTTTAATGCCCCAAGTGAAATAAATGCGATCGCGCCTGTTACCTTTGACAGCACGAATTGGAATGTTGCCAAAACAGTCACAGTCACCGCTACCGACGATAGCAAAGCCGAAGGCACGCACAGCGGCACGATCGCTCACACTGTTACCAGTACAGACACTAAGTATAGCGGCACAACAATTCAGGATGTCAATGTAGCGATTACCGACAACGAGACAGCAGGTGTCAGCATTTCTCCCACGCAAACAACGGCTACAGAAGGTGGCGCGGATGGCAGTTATGGCATCAAATTAACATCGCAGCCGATCGCCCCTGTAACTATCACTCTCACAACAGGTAATGAGATAGAGGCGATCGCGCCTATCACTTTCACTACCGATAACTGGAATGTCGTTCAATCCGTTACGGTGAAAGCTGTTGACGATACGATTGTCGAAGGCGCGCACAGCGGTACTATCACTCACAGTGTGAGTGGGGGTGATGCTAAGTATAATGTGGTCGTGGTTCCAGGGGTGACAGTGGCGATTACGGATAACGACACTGCACCACCAGTAGTCGTCGATCCGCCAGTAGTCGTCGATCCGCCATTAGTCGTTGATCCGCCAGTAGTAGTCGATCCGGTAGTAGTCGTCGATCCGGTAGTAGTCGATCCGGTAGTAGTCGTCGATCCGGTAGTAGTCGATCCGGTAGTAGTCGTCGATCCGGTAGTAGTCGTCGATCCGCCAGTAGTCGTCGATCCGCCAGTAGTCGTCGATCCGGTAGTAGTCGTCGATCCGGTAGTAGTCGTCGATCCGCCAGTAGTTGTCGATCCGCCAGTAGTCGTCGATCCGCCAGTAGTTGTTAATCCGCCAGTAGTCGTCAATCCGCCAGTAGTCGTCAATCCGCAACCGCCAGTCACTACAGGAACAGGCGGCACAAACATATTCCCGATCAGAATACCGAGCTCTAACGAAACTCCCTTGGGAATAACGGACTCTAAGGCTCGGCATGGGGGGGAAGCGGATGACCACCCAGTATTCACCAACGAACTCGCGGATCTGACGATACCTGGTTTTGTCGGCCCTAATGCCTGGGGAGACTACGACAATGACGGCGATTTGGATCTGTTGGTGATGGAAGGAGGTAGTTTACAAAACAACTATTATCAATCTTTTCCCCGATCGCAATACATCCCCAGAGTGTACAGCAACGAAGGTGATCAAGGCTTTAAACCAATTGATATAGGGCTGCCTCCCGTTTACGGAGGTGTACTTCAGGAAAATGGGAAGGAGCATATTTCCAAGCCTTCTGCTACCTGGGGTGACAGCGACAATGATGGTGATCTCGATATCTTGCTCACAGGTGTAAGAACTGATCCAACACAGACCAACCCCTATGCTACGCCGAGTTACATCCCCATCACCACACTGTACGTGAACCAAAAGATTGAGAACAATCTGCGCCCTTCTTACCAAACCCAGCAGATCAACCCCAATTTCTTTTTGCGAAGCACGGCAAACCTGCCTGGTCTGTTCAACGGTTCCGCAGCTTGGGGAGACTACAACAATGATGGCAGACAGGATCTCGTACTCACAGGCGATACGAGTTCAGGCTACATCGCCAAAGTGTTCCGTAACGAACGCATTGACTTTGGCGGTGGCATTCCCTTTAACTACGGCACTAGCTTTGAGGAGGAGACTGGGGTAAACTTGCCCGGTGTTATTGGCAATGCGGCTTGGGGAGACTACAACAATGATGGCAAACAAGATATCTTGCTGACAGGCGATACCGGTTCAGCATACGTCGCAAAGTTGTATCGCAACACTGGCAATGGCTTTACTGAAGAGAGCAAGCCATTGCTGCAAAATCAAAACCCCAACGAACCTATTAATTACGGTGCATGGGGAGACTCCAACAACGATGGCAAACTCGATATCTTGCTTACAGGTACACAGCAGCGTCTAAATCAGTATCAGTCGCCGATTCCTAATAGCTCTACCAGGCTGCTGCTCCAAAACACAAACTATGGAGGAGATACTACGTTTGAGGAACGTGGAATTACATGGGGGCTTGGTGCTGGTTCCGGTACTTGGGGAGACTACGACAACAATGGCAAGCTGGATATCCTGCTGACAGAACGAAATTATTCGTCTGTTTACAATTTCCCCAAAGTTTACGGACAAAATGAGTCTGGCTATTTTCAACCCATCGACGATACAGGGCTACCTAATAATGTTGCCAGCGCGAATGGTTCTTGGGGAGACTACAACAAAGATGACAAACTGGATATTGCACTCACGACAAGAGATGATTCATCTGTTGGCGGTGGCAGCTTTGTCAAAGTCTACCGCAACAACACCCCTGATGCGAACACGCCACCCTCTGCACCTCAAACTCAAGGTTTCAATTTCCCTCAGATTACTCCCGAAGGAGTTATCTTAAGTTTGCCCCCAGGATGGGGGAATCAGATCGACGCTCAAACTCCAAATCAGGGTTTAAGCTACAACCTGCGAGTTTGGACTACTCGTTTCAATCCCGCCGGTGGCGACCCTATTAAAGAGTACATTGTTGGCCCGATGTCCCTGGATGATGGGACTCGGCAAGTAGTGCAGTTGGGAAATGCCAACCAAGCCAACAGCAGCAGTAACTACTACTCGCCTGGTTGGCTGTTAAAACCAGATTACTTAATCCCTGGACAAACTTATAACTGGAGTGTACAGGCGATCGACAGTGCTTGGGCTGGTTCCCCGTTTGTTGAAGGACAAAGTTTTACATTTACAGCCCCCGATATCAAGCCAACGCTTACCATCAGCGCTACGGATGCTAATGCTGCGGAAACCATCTTTCCACCCGAAGAACCCAATCCTGGAAAATTCACTATTACCCGTACTGGTGGCAGCCTAGCTGGTCCGCTGGATGTCTACTACAAGTTCGATAATCTATCCGATAATAGCTACACTCCTATACCCGGTACTGCCACACCAGGTATCGGTATGTATGGAGATTACCAATTGTATTCCGACTCCGAGTCCCGTCAGCCATCCCAACCCCGTCAGGCGTTGACTATCAACCCGTCTGGCAGCAACAGGATCACCATCCCAGCAGGTAAGCGCAGCGTCAACATAGATGTGGATGTCAACCACGACTACCTAGTAGAAGGCGACGAAAAAGTGTTTATCAGCTTAGATCCTATCAGCAACTACAACAGCCAGATAGGCGAGTCCTCTAGTGCTACTGTGATGATCGCGGACAACGACCCCAACACCCCGCCTGTCCTCAACTACGGCCCCGATACAACCCCTTGGCATTACGAGTCCAAAACTGTAAGCAACAGCCCATCGACATTCAACTACCAATTTCCGTCCAACACTTTCACAGATCCCGATCTAGGTGACACGCTTACCTACACAGCAACTCTTGAAAATGGCGATCCTTTACCTGATTGGCTCATTTTCGATCCAGATACTCGCACTTTCAATGGCACAAATTCTCAACCTCAAGATTTCAATATTAAGTTAACAGCAACAGACAGAGCCGGTGCAACTGCCAGCGATACGATCCAACTGATTATGAATGACAGCCGCTTTGGAGGTACTGTCATTGACGGTTATATCTCCGGTGCAACTCTCTTCCTCGATGCCAACAAAAACGGCATCCTCGACACCAACGAACCATCCACCACAACCGATACAGGCGGTAAATTCAATCTCAACATCCCCTTCGAGACATTCGACACCAACAAAAACGGAGAAATCGACCCATCAGAAGGCAATTTAGTAGCCATAGGAGGCATTGACACCGCCACCGGCTTACCCCTAGAAACACCTGTCACCGCACCCCCAGATTCTAGTGTAGTCACCCTCCTAACCAGCTTAGTCGCCGACTTAACCGACAAAGGAATTGAACAAGAAGAAGCGCAATCTTTAGTCAAAGCCGCCCTTTCTCTCCCCGCCGATGTTGACCTAACTAGCTTAGATCCAATCTTAGCGACCAATAACAATCAACCGGGCGGCGTCCAAGTCTTATCCGAAATGGTGAAAGTCCAAAACTTCATTACCCAAACCAGCGGTTTGATTAACGGTGCTTCCAGTGCAGTCAATACCGATATTGTCAAAGCTGTTGTCAGTTCAATTACGGCTCAAATTCAATCCGGTACAGTCTTAAACCTCAGCAATGCCGCAGCCTTAGAACCAATCATTCAGCAAACAGCCGCGAAAATCCAGCAAATAGACCCCAGTTTCAACAGTCAAACAGTCAGCCAAATTACATCGCAATCCGCGACAGTAATGGCAACAGCCAATCAGCGCATTGATGCGGCTGTCTCCAACCCAACAGGAACATCAATTCCTGAATCACTTGCCCGCCTCCAACAAGTAGCCTTGGGCCCAACCACTCAAGAATTCAAAGAAGTTGGTACGGGAAATAAACCTATTTCCCAGCTAGTTGCTGACAATACTGGTACTGCTTTAGATAGCAGAATTGAAGCTGTAGTATTGCCTGTTGGGATTGCCACTCCTGTTGTCAGCGGCGATGCAGATTTGGGCAGCAATTCCCCGGATGCAATTCTCGGTACTAATGGCGACGATATCCTGACTGGCGACAGCGCAAATAATGTGTTAATGGGCATGAGGGGCAATGATTCCCTCGACGGAGTTCTGGGGAATGACACTATTTTCGGTGGCAAAGGTAGCGATACAATCCTGGGAAGTAGCGGTGATGATGCCTTATTTGGCAACCGTGGTGCTGACATTTTGAACGGCGATGATGGTAATGATATTCTTTACGGAGGTAAGGGAGATGATTTACTCAATGGCGGTTTGGGAATTGATACTTTGGTAGGAGGAATGGGAGTAGATAAGTTCCTACTCTCTACCAATTCCGGTACTGATACGATTAATGATTTTGAAGTCGGTCAAGACTTGTTAGTATTGGGTAACGGGTTGAGTTTCTCGCAATTGGCGATTGTTCAAGATAGCGGTGCAACTTTAATCCGGTTTGCACAGACTGGGGAGATTTTAGCTTCTCTCAATGGTGTTTCTGCTAGCAGTATTAGTGCTGTTAATTTCGGATTGATTTGAGATTGGGTAGGGAAACGGCATTGCCCATTAGTGTCAACTTAAGCTTTTAGTCCGTTAGTCTTCTCGCTCATCCGTCAGTCCGCCAGCCAGGGGTTGAAACCCCTGTCTAATAGCTAAAGTCCTCGCTATGAGGACTAATGAGTTCTTCAGTCCTCATAGCGAGGACTTTAGCTTTGAGACAGGGAATTCATTCCCTGTCGGACTATCGGTTTTACCTTAAGTTGACACCAGTTGCGCTGTTGCCGTGTCCTCCATTGCCGTGTTCTCGATCGTTATATCCGATCGCCCAATCGGGCAATTTCATCATCCAATCCGGTTGATTTTACCCGTTACCCGAAATCAGGATACGGCAGTGCCGTGTCCCTACAATCGATCGCGTGATGCTTACATCCGAGCGACGAAAATTGATTATTTTGGGGTAGGGAAACGGCAATGCCGTGTCCTCCGTTGCCTTCAATCCGCGCAGGCGGATTTTGTCTGTGTAGACGCCGTTTCAACCGCCCAGTTTTCTTTCACATCAGCACCGCTGATATCGCATTCCCGGTAACTGCGAAACTAATCCCAACAATTCCAACTGCAAAAGTATACTAGAAACTGTTCCCGCTTCTAATCCCGCTGCTTCCACAATTACATCAAAAGAAATCGGCCCAGATACGATCGCACCTAACACCTTAGCCAATTCCGGCTCCAACGGCGGCCCTTGCTTCTCAACCGTCGGATTTGGAGGAAATAGCGACAACTGCTCGGCTCTATCCAATTTTGGCATAGCTCCGAGCATTTCCAACAACCTGTCTTCGCTTAACAGTCGATCGCGACCAGGCAGAATCGGATGAGCACCTTTACTCAGCAACTCCAAACACCCAAACGAACGCTCATCATCCAATCTTGCCGTCAAAACATACACATCCCGGCAAAAATCATTAGCTTGATAAGCAGTAATTAAAGCACCCGATTTATGCGGAGCTTCTATCACGATTGTAGCGCGGCTTAAGCCAGCAATTATGCGATTTCGGCGGGGAAAATTAGTTTTATTCGGTTGAGTCCCCGCCGGATATTCACTAATTACCAATCCCTGCTGCAAAATGCGATCGCACAACCTCTCATTTTGTTTAGGATATACAATATCTACTCCCGTCCCCACCACTGCGAAAGTCCTTCCTCCCGCCTCCAAACAGCCTATATGAGCCTCTGTATCAATGCCCGCAGCCAATCCCGAAACCACAGTAAAACCGCTTCTAGCCAAAGCCGTACTAAATTTGCGAGTCCACCTTCTGCCGTATTCCGAAGGGCTGCGAGTACCAACTATTGCCACTGTCGGCGTAATTCCTTGATTCTCTTTTACATCAACTAAACCGCGATAATACAACACTGGTGGCGGATTGGGAATTTCCAATAATAAGCGGGGATAATCTGGATCTGCAGGCGTCCAAAAACAGGGATTTTTTATAAGATGTTTTTCGATAAATTCTTCAGGATTAAGTTGAGTTCGTTCTTGCAAAATAGTTTCAATTATCTGCTTGCTGAACCCTTGGATTCGCATTAAATCTACTGATTGTGCCGTCCAAGCTTCTGCCAAACTATTGAAATTTTGGTGCAATCTTTGCAACGAAATCGGCCCGATGCCGTTAATTTGCGACCATGCTAACCAGTAAGCGCGTTCTTCTAGCAACGAGTTACCCTCAACTTATCTGAGAATAATTTTATCATCTTCGGTTAAATATAGTAGGGAAACGGCACTGCCGTGTCGTCTATTTCTTGGGTGGGGAAACGGCACTGCCGTGGCCTGTATTTTCACAGATAGCCTGGTACAGAAATAGCACTGCCGTGTCCTGTATTTACACGGATTTCAAACTGTTATATAAATATTTTTTTCCGAACCGCGAAGGCGCGAAGAACGCGAAGGGAATTAAGAGAAAATTTGACAATTACTGGCTAGGTTTTCCAATCAACAAAACGGGCGTAAATATAAGCAATAATTTCTCCGATCACAGTCCGAAAACCTTCGCTCGATTTCCACCATTCTTGGGAATTATAATCTTGCGGTTCCGCCGCTATAATCCCGACTTTAATCTCAGGATTCAGCACTTCTTTGAAAACAATCCAACTTCTGCGGGCATGAGGGCCAAAAGAATAAAGATTAATTGAGTCAACTTTTATAGCAGAAGCAGCCAGCCAATCCCGAAGTGCGATCGCAGAAGCTGCAGTGCGGTGTTTCAAAACATTCGCGGCTGGTACTGCTACTAATTTATTTTTATCAAATCCTAGCGCAATACAAGTCGCGGCAGTCAGTTCGGCATAATTTTTATATTCAGCGAGATAGTAACCTTTATTTAAAGGAATTCCTGTGGTAATTAATTGGCTGTATTCACCTTTTTTGAATTCGGCGATCGCACTTTCGATCGCATAATCGGGCAACCAGCCTTCGACAACCAATATATCTGCTTTAATCGGCGCATTTACCGCCAAAAATGGATGGATCTTTGTGAGAATTAAGATCATTGCAATTATTAACCCCATCAGAGCAATTACCCAACCTTCCCTGGTAACTGCCCACATTTCTCGGCGGCGGATTAGACGAATTCTCATTTTAACTCGATCTAGATGTTTTCGGGTATGGAGGCAGATGCGGCGAGACTGGGGAAGAGGTAAATAGTGGGAAAGTGATAGAATTTCCCAATGCCCAATGCCCCATTCCCAATGCCTCATTCCCAAATTATTGGTGTTTCAGATACTCAAAAACGCTTTTATCCCCGATATCCTGCGGCATTGGTTGAAAAAACTTGCGTACAGCAAAGATGATAAACAAAGCCGCCCAAATAGCCAGCAAAAATTGTTCATTTTCGGCTGACAAAAAACCGAAAATATGTCCTAAAATTAAGAGAGGAACTCCCGGAGTCAAAAACTTAGTTTCGAGGCGATTAAAGCAGAATGCTTCCTTAAAATAAATGCCATTTAAGGCCGCAAAAGTAAAGCCAATTCCCCACAAAGTCGCGGGATGTTCGTACACTGCTAAAGCTAGAGGTTGGCTGCTTTGTAGGGCGACAAACAATGCTGCCGCGCCGCCGATCGCCCAAAACGCCTGTAGTGTTCGGTGCAGCGCAATCATGTAAATGTGAATAGTTGCCAAGCTGACGCCTAAAGCTATCCAGAAACAAGCAAAAACAGGCGTTACAGCCTGGATTGCCATCGGGTTGTCGCCCTGTTGTAGCACCAGAGTAGCGCCGATCGCAAAACACAGCGCCGCCACCCCCAATCCAGCGCGGTAAATCAACACTCCCGTGCGATCGTTTTGAGTAATTGTAAATTCGCCGAATTGTCCTTGATAGACTGGCGATTCATCAGGTGATTTCAGTAGTTGCATTACAGATTCCTCCTATCATACACGAATGTACTTCTGCCAAGATATACTTTATTGATAAACCGAGCCAGCGAGACCGAGCGATGCCTAAATTTAACAAGCCTAAACTTAACCAGTCTAAAGTTAACAAGTCTAAAGTTAACAAGTCTAAAGTTAACAAGCCTAAAGTGGACGATCGCCCCGATCAAAGCCAATCCCTTCCTTTACCATCCGAACTTCCTCCAGTTCAGCTTGATGAAACCATTGTAGCAGGCAGAAGACCGAAACCGGTCAACGACTTTCAGAGCCTGCTGGAGGAATTATCCGAATTGAGAGCGGGGTTCGATCCAGAAATGTTAGCGCATATCGATAAAAATATGCCATTTAATAATACGCAATTTGAAACTAAAATCAGCAAGATTTTGGGGTCAAAAAATATTGATTTCAGCCTAAAAAATTCCGTCAAATATCTAGATTACATCAAGCAAAATATTCAACTACCCTGCCACGTTACCGGCATAGAAGAGTTTGAATGGGAAGAAGAATATACAATGGGTGGGGGCAGCAAAAAAGAATATGCACGGCTCAAAAAAACTCAACCTTCTTATACTGATAGATTCACAATTAATCGGTTGGAGGATTTGGTGCTTCAGGAAGAAGGCATATTTGTGGAAGTGCAGCGCGTCAGCGATCGCCAAAAGTTTATGTTGCCTTTATCTGAGTTAGAATCAGTTGATGTAACCTCCCGCAACAATCAGTTATTAGATGATTATGCCGTGTGGTTTATCAATTATTAAGGAAGAGTGGAAAAGTGGAAGAGTGGAGGAGGGGAGGAGGGGAAGAGGGGAAGAGGGGAAGAGTGGGAGAAGGGGAGAGTGGGGATGGAAAAAATATTCCTTCTTCCTTCTTCCTGACATCGGTTACAGAATCCGTTGCCGAACATCCTTCTTCCTTCTCCCTGACATCCGTTACATCCGTTACAGAATCCGTTGCCGAACTTCCTTCTTAATTAAATGGAAGCCGACAAGTGCGATCGCGAAACCAAAGCCAAAGCTTCAACCAAACTGCGAACAGCCGCAATCATCGCCACTTCGCTATTAAGTTGGCTCACAGCAGAACCGACACCAACACCTGCAGCACCGGCTCCAATAGCGAGGGGTGCGGTGACGCTGGAGATACCGGAAGCGCAGAGTACGGGGACGGATACGGCGCGGGAAATTTCAAAGGCTGCAGCCAAAGTAGGCGCTGCTTTTTCAATTAATCCCAATGTGCCGGCGTGAATTGGTTGAGCGCTGGTGCCACCTTCGGTTTGGATGATATTAGCCCCAGCTTTGACTAATTCAATTGCTAATTGCACTTGTTTGTCGAGTGCCAAAATGTGGGGAACTGTCACAGAAAGAGTGATGTTCGGAAATAGCGATCGAGTTTCGCGAGTCAACTGCAAAACTTCCTCAGCTTCAAAGCGACGGCCTTCTGCGTAGAAAGCATCAAAGTTACCAATTTCAATCACATCAGCGCCGGCTTCTACCGCAGCCACAAACTTTTCCGGTTCCACTGCCGATACACAAATTGGCAAATTTGTCAACTGTTTTGCCATCAATACCAAATCTCGATCTGCAGCAATATCGACAAAGGAAGCACCGCCGAGATCCGCTGCTTTGACGACAGCCGCAACGTTGGCAGCATCAAAATTATTTAAACCGCTGATAATTTTCAGGGCGCGACCTTGCTCAAAAGCGCGCTGCAATTTAGAATTTACACTCATCGTTAGTTTTCCAACTCAAAAAATTTCTTAGACTCATTTTGACACAAATTAGAACAATTTTTGATTTTTAATTCTTAATTTTTAATTACTACGCGGCTGGCGAAATTTGTAAACATCTTTGATAACTTGTGCCCAACCGTCAGAGAGAGATTCGAGAATACGAGCTCCCTTTTCTTTCGTCGCCGCCGTCGCATCGCCCAACACACCGCTTTGTGTCAACTCTCGCGTCAGCCAAGCAAAAGGCAAATTCCCTTCCATACTCAGCAAACTGTCTGTTGGTAAACCCTGCGGGTACTCGCAAACAGCCAGTTCCATTTTCACCTGTTCCGGCAAAATTGACAACATCAAACTCGTTTCTGCATCACCCGCGTGAATTCCCAACTCCAACTCCTTCGCAGTTAATAATTCAGCAGCCACATTCGGAACCCGCCAAACAAACAGCGGAAAAACCGAAAAATCCTGATATTTTTGATGAATATCCCGCGCCGCAATTTCCACTACCTGCGGCTGTCCGCCGTGACCATTCATTAACACTAATTTCCGAAATCCTGCCTGATAAATACTGTCAGCAATTTCACCTAATACTGTTAAAAGTGTCTGAGCACTGAGCATAATTGTACCGGGAAAATGGCAGTGTTCGTTCGACTTGCCATAGTACAAAGGCGGCAAAGCATACGCGGGAATATTTGCGTCTAACTTGGCCAGCGCTTTGCCTATCACCGCCGCGCTAATTGCCGCATCTACAATTAAAGGCAAATGGGGGCCGTGCTGTTCGATCGCACCTAGCGGCTGAATGATAACTATATTTTCCTTATCCGGCATAGACTCAATTTCTGTCCAAGTCAGATATGGAAAAAAGCGCGATTCTGGAATAAAATTGTGCATAAGGTGGCGGCAAGAGCATAGGCAACCAAGGCAGTCAACTAGAGCGTGTTTTCTTGCCTATTCTGTAGGTTGGGTTAAGCGTAGCGCCACCCAACAAATCTACGAAAAATGTTGGGTTTCGTTCCTCAACCCAACCTACAATTTAAGGCAATTCTGGGGAGAGAAAACACGCCCTAGCCTGAAAACTAAAAAGTAATTTCCCAGATAGAGCGCATATTCTGTATGTGGGTAGAGCCTATAATATAGCAGATGCTTTAAGAGGGCGCTGATAATATACGCTCGCCAGCTCAGACCGAAAGACGTAGAGATGACTAATTGATGGAAGCTTGGCAAACCCCACAAACTAATTTAACCGACATTCCGATCGCCGATGAACTGTCGCGCCGCATCCCTCGATCCCACGATTGCAAAGCAGAAAACCGAGCGCTGCAAACGCTGGCCCGACAACTGGCAACCTCCCCCCGCACGCTGCTCAAAACACTGGTTGCGATCGCTCAAGATTTGTGCGACGCAGGAAGCGTCGGAGTCTGCTTGTTAGAAGAAAATGCCAGTTCAGAACAAATCTTTCGGTGGGAAGCCTTGGCGGGCGCGTGGGAAGCCGCAGAACACAGAAACACACCCCGCACATTGCGTTTGTCGGGAGTCGGTCTCGATCGCCAAACTCCCCAGCTTTACTTCGCTCCAGAAAAATACTTCACCGACTTACAGCAGCTAGAAAAGCCGATCGCCGAAGCGTTAGTTGTGCCGCTGCAAGCAGAAAATCAAACGCTGGGGGCAATATGGATTGTATCTCACGATTCCGATCGCCAATTCGATGCCGAAGACTTGCGGATTGCGATCGCCCTAGCAGACTTTGCCGTTGCCGCCCTACAAATCGATCGCGCCGATCGAACCAAAGAAGCTTTGCGAGAAAGCGAAGAACGCTGGCAGCTAGCCTGTGCCGGCAACAACGACGGCATTTGGGATCACAACCTGCAAACAAATTGCTCTGTAGTGAGCGATCGCTTTTTAGAGATTTTGGAACGTGGGCCCGAAGAAGTCAAAAACTTCAGCCAATTTTTGAGCTACATTCATCCCGATGATGTGGAGATAATGCAAAGCAATTGGCAGCAGCACTTGCATCGAGAAACCTCACATTACTGCTGCGAGTACCGCATCCGTTGTGGGGACGGGCGCTACAAATGGGTTTTAGCCAGAGGGCGAGCAATTTGGGACGAGTCAGGCAATCCCGTGCGGGCCGTGGGTTCCCTGACAGATATCAGCGATCGCAAACAAACTGAAATTGCCTTGAAACAAAGCGAAGAACGTTTGAGCGTCGCCATCGAAGGCTCAGGCATGGCAACCTGGGATTTTGACGTGCGAACACATCGAGTAATTTGGTCGGCGACCCATTTCAGCATTTTGGGCTGCGAACAGACACCGGGCGGCGAAGCAAGCGCGGATGTGTGGGAAAAGTGCGTGCATCCAGACGACTTAAAGCAAGTCATGCAAGCAGCCAAAACAGCTCGGCAAACGAGAACGCTCTACTCCCCCGAATACCGGATCATCCGGGCCGACACACGAGAAATCCGCTGGTTGAGAGCGTTCGGGCGCTATCTCTACGACGCGGCAGGCGAAGCAGTGCGGTTTATCGGAGTATTATTTGATGCTACCGATCGCAAAAAGGCCGAACTCGCTTTGGAAGAAAGCAACAACCGCTTTCAGTTAGCTACAAGAGCGATCGACGGCATGGTGTTTGAGTGGGATTTGGTAGCAAACTCAGTTTACCGTTCCGAGGGACTGTGCTCGATCGTCGGTGTCTGCCCAGAGGATGCACCCGCAACAGCAGAGTGGTGGAGAGAACGCATCCATCCCGTCGATTTGGCACGCATCCAAGCCGGGGGGCAATCAATCTTGAATATTCCCGATCGCTATGAAATCGAGTACCGAGTCCGGCACGAAGACGGGCGCTGGATCGATGTTTGGGAACGCGGCTGTTTGATCCGCAACCAGCAAGGTGAAGTGACCAAAGTTGTCGGCTTCACCAGCGACATTACCAAGCGCAAAAAAACAGAAGCAGCACTGCGCGATCGTGAAACCCACCTGCAGTTGATTCTCGACAGCGCCAAAGACTACGCCATTATCACCCTCGACATCGGCGGACACGTTACCAGTTGGAACGCAGGGGCCGAGAGAGTGCTGGGCTATTCCGAAGCTGAAATCGTCGGGCAGCACGGACGAATCATCTTCACCCCAGAAGACTCTGCAGCCAAAAAGCCGGAAGCAGAAATGCACATCGCCCTGACTCAGGGAAAGGCAGAAAACGAGCGCTGGCACGTCCGCAAAGACGGCAGTCGCTTTTGGGGCAGCGGGCTGGTGAGACCCCTGCGCGACGCAGCCGGCGAGGTGCAAGGTTTCCTGAAAATTATGCAGGACAAAACCGAGCGCCGGCAAATAGAAGAAGCACTGCGACACAGCGAAAATCTCTACCGCACCCTCGCCGATGGGGTTCCGGAATTAATGTGGATCAACACCGCCGACGGCAGGTTAGAGTTTGCCAACCAACACTGGAAAACCTATACGGGCATGAGCCCAGCACAATTGCCGCTGGCTGCACCGGTGCTGCAATTATTTCATCCTGATGATCTGCCAGCAGTTGTCGCCACGCGCACTCCTGCGATTGCAGCAGGGGAAGCCTACGAATTCGAGTGTCGGGTACGCAGGTTTGATGGTAATTATCGCTGGCATCTAGCGCGACTTGTTCCCGTCAAAGACAGGGGGGGAAAGGTGGTGCAATGGGCCGGGATAGGGATTGATATTGACGATCGCAAACGAGCAGAAGAAAGCTTAGCAGAAAGCGACCGCCGCTTTCGCTTCCTGGCTGAGTCGCTGCCCCACCTGATTTGGAACGTAAGTTCCGCCGGGGAAATTCGCTTTACCAATCAACAACAATGGTTGGAATATCTGGGAATGTCTTACGAGGAAGCCGTTCAAAGCAATTGGGAATCCCTAGTCCCGCCCTCGGATTTGGCAGAATCTTGGGCCCGCTGGCAAGAATGTCTAATCAGCGGAGAAGTTTATCAAGTTGAGCTGCGCCTCCGGCGGGCAGCAGACCAAATGGAACGCTGGCATTTGTCCCGCGCCGTGCCAATTCGCGACGCAGCGGGCCAGATTGTCGAGTGGATCGGCACGAATACTGATATTCACGATCGCAAACAAGCCCAACTCAACGAGCAGTTTCTCTCTGATCTCGAAGCCCGCTTGCGGCAGCGCTTCAACCCCGCAGAAATGTTGTGGGAAGCCATGAAAAGTCTGGGAGAATATTTAAAGGTCGATCGCTGCGTGTGGCACGAAATCGATGTAGAAGCCGATCGGGCAATTGTCCAGCAAGACTGGCACCAGTCCGACCTCGCCAGCACCGTCGGCACCTATCAAATCTCAGACTTTAAGACGCCAGAACTGAAAGCTCTCTCTATGGCAGGTCAAACCCTTGTCATCTCAGATATCGCTACTTACCCCCATACAGCGCATTTATTCGATAACTACGGTGCCGTGTCAATTCGCGCTTTGGTCGATGTTCCCTGCCTTCAGGAAGGGCGCTGGGTGGCTCTTTTGCTGGTGACATCAAGGGTGGTTCGGCACTGGCGGCCTGATGAAGTTTGGCTGATGCAAGAAGTGGTGGCTCGCCTCTGGACGGTGATCCTGCACGCGCGAGCCCTGCATGAGCTGCACGAAAGCGAGGCTCGGTTCCGCGCTCTAGCTGACAACATCGCTCAGTTGGCCTGGATGACAGATGCTGCAGGGGGGATTTTCTGGTATAACCAGCGCTGGTTTGACTACACCGGCACCACCCTAGAAGAAATGCGAGGCTGGGGCTGGCAAAAGGTACACCACCCACAACACCTCGATCGCGTTGTCGAAAAATTTAGGCGCAGCCTTGAAACAGGCGAACTCTGGGAAGATACTTTCCCGTTGCGCGGCAAAGACGGATCGTACCGCTGGTTTCTCTCCCGCGCCGTGCCGATTCGCGACGATCGAGGCAAGGTGATGCGCTGGTGTGGCACCAACACCGATATTACCGATCGAAAAGTTGCAGAAGCGGAACGGGAAGGCCTTCTAGCGCGGGAAAAGGCAGCGCGGGAAGAGGCAGAACAGGCTAACCGCGTCAAAGACGAATTTTTGGCGGTTTTGTCCCACGAATTGCGGACTCCCTTAAACCCGATTATGGGCTGGGCGAAGCTGCTTCAATCGAACATTTTGACACCGGAAAAGCAGCGTTATGCCTTAGAGACGATCGAGCGCAACGCCAAACTGCAAACCCAGCTTATCGAAGATTTGCTCGACGTGTCGGGGATTCTACAAGGCAAGGTCAGCTTGAATATTGCACCTGTGGATTTAGCCGGGGTCATCGGCGCTGCTATTGAAACGGTGCGTCTGGCGGCGGAAGTCAAGTCGATTCCAATCAGCACTCAATTTGCACCGAATCTCGGCCCGGTGTTGGGCGATGCGGGCAGACTTCAGCAGGTAGTCTGGAATTTGCTGTCAAATGCCGTCAAGTTCACCCCGCCGGGAGGCAAAATCGAAGTCGTTCTCGATCGGGTGGACACCTTGGCCCAAATTACTGTAACTGATACGGGAAAAGGTATCGAACCTGATTTTCTGCCCTATGTATTCGACTACTTCCGGCAAGCTGACAGCACTTCTACCCGCAAGTTTGGCGGATTGGGTTTAGGATTGGCGATCGTCCGCCATCTCGTCGAACTCCACGGCGGCACGGTGAAATCCGACAGTGCCGGCGAAGGACAAGGTGCAACCTTGACTGTCAGGATACCTCTGATGCCCGTGCAATCTCCGACAAGTCCTGTGGGAACTGCGTCGCCGGGCCAATCCTTCAATTTGAGCGGTATCAAGGTGTTAGCGGTGGATGATGATGCCGATGCGCGAGATTTAGTGGTTTTTCTGCTTGAGGATTGTGGGGCAAGTGTGACAGCAGTTGCTAACGCCGCCGATGCCTTGGCGTTTTTAACCCAGTCTGTGCCGGATTTGCTGTTGAGCGATATTGGAATGCCCGATACCGACGGTTATATGTTGATGCGACAGGTTCGGGCTCTGGCGCCTGACAAAGGGGGACTGGTTCCGGCGATCGCCCTCACGGCTTATGCTGGAGAAATTGACTATCAGCAGGCCCTGGCTGCGGGGTTCCAGCGACACATTTGTAAGCCTTTAGACCCCGACAAGTTGGTGCAGGCGATTGGGGAGGTACTCGATCGATCGGGCAAAAACATTATTTAAGCTCTTTTTGTGTCTGAAAAGTCTTTATTTAATGAACCGCGAAGGCGCTAAGAACTTGAAGGAAAAAAGGAAGAAGAAAGGAAGAATTTAATAATCTCAATTCGGTTAAATCTGAGATGTGGCACCATTGTCAGGAACAGGCAAGATGCCTGTTCCACAAAAAGTGAATTTTCTTGTGGAACAGGCCGGAAAGCCTGTTCATAAAAAGCTTATTGACAATAGTGCCATATCTCAGATTTAACCAATTTTATGGTCGTTCGATCGCGCATCATCTCCAATAAAAAAACCCCACAGATGGAGGTTTTTTGATTATTATTGGCTATCGTCGGACAGGGTAAAACATCCTGTCCCTGCAGGATGCCCACAGCACTAAGACTCGATTCTTAGCGGTAGTCAGTGCGGACTGCTGGGTCGCGATCGGCTGTTGTAGTGGTATAGCGGACATTTTCTTCACGTTTTTTGGGTATTAAACCTAACAAGCCAGATAAGCCGAGTAAGCCCAACCATCCCCAATCAAAATCGCGATCGCTTTCAGCATTGTAGACATCGGAGCGAGGAGTGGTGGTGGTTGTAGTGTTGTTAGTACCGCCAGTTGTATCTGTCTGAGCTGAAGCAGGCAGATGAGCTGGTGCTATGGCTAAACCAGCAGCTATAATACCTGCACCGATTGCTTTGGATAAATCAGAACGTTTCATAATTCAAATGCTCTCTGTTGGCTAAAATCTTTAACTATCACAACTATATCGATTGGCTTTTAAATTTAAATCCACCTCTAGCAGTAAACATTGTTAGGTTCTACGTATAACTAGAGATTGATATCAAATTTTTAGCGGGCGCACAAAATATAAGATTGCTCGCGGAGGCACTCCGGCACTAGAAATCGCGGGTCTGGCACCTCACTCGGTTATGAGGCACTCCGGCAGTCCCGACAATAGACAAGGTGTTGTTTACAAAAAAAGGTAAACTCAGATATTGCACAGATAAGTGTTGGAACTCGATCGACGGAGATAAAAACTTTTGGGTATAGAGCTACGCAGCTACGTATTTCTAGACAACTTGCAGCCGCAGCACGCAGCATACATCGGCACCATCGCCGCCGGATTCTTGCCGCTGCCGGGGGATGCGTCGCTGTGGATAGAAATCTCCCCCGGTATCGAAATTAACCGAATTACCGATGTCGCCCTCAAATCTGCCTCCGTGCGCCCAGGAGTGCAGATAGTCGAACGCTTGTACGGCCTTCTGGAAGTACACTCGGGCCAGCAGGGGGAAACGCGGGCCGCAGGCAAAGCAATTCTAGAATTCATGGGAGTCCGCAGAGAAGAAGGTATCAAACCGCGAGTGATTTCCAGTCAAATTATTCGCAACATTGACCCCCACCAAACACAATTAATCAACCGCACCCGCCGCGGACAGTTGCTGCTGGCGGGACAAACGCTTTACGTATTAGAAGTAGAACCGGCGGCCTATGCAGCGCTGGCGGCCAATGAAGCAGAAAAAGGCGCATCTATTAACATCTTAGAGGTTCAGGCTGTAGGCAGTTTCGGACGGCTGTACCTCGGCGGCGCAGAACGAGATATTATAGCAGGTTCCCAGGCAGCAATTGCGGCGGTGGAAAACGTGACGGGTCGAGAAAATCCAACAATTTTTGGTCGCAAGGAATAGCCGTTAAAGGAGATGCAATTATGGCAAATACACAGCATTTAGCGCTGTTAAAAAAAGGTGCAGTTACTTGGATTGAATGGAGAACTCTCAACCCAAATATAGAACCGGATCTCAGCGAAGCTAACCTCGCCGAAGCAAATCTCAGAGGTGCGTATCTTTGGCGGTCTAACCTTTTTAAGACCGATTTGTTTAAGGCTAAATTAATTGCGGCCAACCTCGCCGAATCCAACATCAGTTTAGCAAATCTTGCTGGAGCGCAACTGCTCGAAACTAATTTAATTAAAGCTAATTTAACGGGAACCAACCTCCAAGCGGCTGACTTCAGAGGATCTGATTTGAGCGGTGCTAATTTAATTGGGGCGGATATTAGCGGTGCAAATCTCCAACAAACCGATTTCGCAGATGCGAATTTAATCGGTGCGGTGATGTTTCGAGTTAATGCGATGGGCGCGAACCTCAACTGTGCTAATCTCAGTCAAGCTAATCTGACTCAAGCCGAATTGATTGAAGCACATTGCTATGCAGCTAATTTCTCTAAAGCTAACCTCGGAGAATCTCACTTCACTGGAGCATATCTTTTCCGGGCAAATCTCAGTTTTGCACAGTTGAGCGCGGCAGATTTCCGGTGGGCAAACCTTGGCAAAGCTGATTTGAGAGGGGCGAATTTGACCGGGGCAAATCTTAGGGGAGCGAACTTGGCGGGAGCGATTTTGGGGGAAGCTATTTTGAAAGGAACAATCATGCCTGACGGCAGCATTGTTCGATAAATATTGGATAATATTTAGTCCTGTAAAATAACCGCGATAGTTAAAAGAAAGCCAGTGGCGCGTTTACCGAAAGGATTGCCAAAACATGAATTTTTGGGGCGGGTTCAGACTTTCTCTCTAATACAAATCCGAGATGAGAGTAAACCCGCCTCGGCTCAAAACTCGCAACTGTCGATCGATTAATTTTTGCCAGGGGGCGATACTTGATAAAGTCCTCTAACGGGCCCTTGATCAGTCGGTGAACCTTCCTGCTGTGTTGGAAGTGTAAACTGATCTTGGAGTCCGGCGGGAGTGGGGAAACAGCCGCTCGGTTGAGGTGCTAGCTGGCAAGCTGGAGGCAGTGCCATGATTGAGGCATCGAAGGGATTGACGGCATCTGGGACGCGCAGAATCGGATCGCTGGAAACTTGCCGCTGCATTACTCGTCGGTAGAAGCCGTTGACGCGACTAGCATCCCGCTCAATTTCTTTTTCGGGAAAGGCAACGACGCCGCTGGGGGAACCGATGCCTAAATAGTCGCCCAAGTAACCTTGCAAGCTGACGTTGTGGTAAAAGTCTCCTGAAGCTTGAAAAAATTGTCGGTTGAAGTCGTCGGCAATTGGATGAAATCGCTCTGTTTGTGCTTGAGCTGGTTTGACGGATGCCATTGCAGCAGAGGCGACAGCGAGAATCAACGCGCCGCTCAGGCTTTTTAACTTTTGACTCATATATTTGGGCCTCCTTAATTAATTCCGATTCCACTTTGACACTCCCTGACCTAAAGGACAGGGATTCTTAATTCAGCGACTGACCTTAAAATGTTGCGTCCTTTCGGCAATACTCAAACTTTTCAACCGTGCAATTGCACCAATTGACCAGCTTAACTCACAACCACCCCAGAGGGTCTATCTCCAAAAGCGTACTAGGGTACGAACCTAGAGTTCGGGTGTGCCCCACCCTACTTGATTGAAACAAATTATTGATTTTCTGGTGGGTGAGAATGCGTTGATTCCCCAGCTCTGTTTTACAAGGTTTTCGCTACCCTTCTTTTTGCTTTTAAAAAGCTTTCAGGTTCGAGGGTGCCGACTAAAAGCCGCTTCACAACCGCCCACCTTGGGAATTACAACCATGTGTATTCTATCAAAAAGCCGTCAAGCGATTTTAGATTTTAGATTTTAGATTTTAGAATTGAAGCATTGACCCCACGGATAAATTCGGGGGCAAGTTTCATCGGAGACAGGTTTTTTATTTCACCGGTCCTGAGTTGGCGCGTTGGAATGAATCCGGGGGCTTTTATCCTGGATGCCTTCGGTCAAGCGAAAGACGGGATTTTCAACCCAATTTTTTGATAAACTGATTATCGGCGGATTATTTGTGTTTTTTATAGGGTGTGAGTTATGGATGCTGCGGATTTAAAGGTGTTGCGCGATCGACTTCTAGATTTGTTGTGCGAGTTTGCCTATCGCGAAGGCGATTTTGTGCTGTCTTCGGGGCAGAAAAGTTCTTATTACATTAACTGCAAACCGGTGACGCTGCACGCTGAAGGTGCTTTGGCAACGGGACGTTTGCTGTTGTCGATGTTGTCGTCGGAGGTGCAAGCTGTGGGCGGTTTGACTTTGGGTGCTGACCCGATTGTAACTGCTGTGAGTGTGGTTTCGGCTCTGGAAGGTCGATCGATTCCGGCGCTAATTGTCAGAAAGGAGACGAAGGGACACGGGACAATGGCGTACATTGAGGGGCCGCTGTTGCCAGAGGGGACGAATGTGGCGGTTTTGGAGGATGTGGTGACGACGGGTAAGTCGGCGATGCAGGCGGTGGAACGGTTGCGCGGTGCGGGTTATAAAGTCGATCGCGTGTTGTCGCTGATTGACAGGGAGCAAGGTGGTGCCCAGTTTTATCAATCTGTTGGATTGGACTTTGAAACAGTTTTTACGATTAACGATCTTAAGGAATGGATTAGTAGCAAGAAATAGCAGTTTGTGCGATTCCCTTCGTTACCAGGTAGAACTTGGTAACGCAGATATTTTCGCTCTGCCTCATGTTAACAATAGTGCAAGATATCAATCTTAACCAGCGAGAATAAGGCTATGAAAACCATCCGTTTTATTGACTTATTCTCAGGAATAGGCGGCATGAGATTAGCCTTTGAATCCGCCGCTCGTTCCTTGAATCTGGAAACAGAATGCGTATTAAGCAGCGAAATCAATTCCGACGCTCAATTAGTTTACCAGAAAAACTTTGCCGACACACCTTTAGGCGACATCCGATTAATTGACAAACTGCCTGAACATGAAATTTTACTAGCGGGATTTCCTTGTCAGTCTTTCTCCTATGCTGGCAAAAAAGAGGGCTTTGGAGATACCAGAGGCACCCTATTTTTTGAGATTGCAAGGTTAATTGATACCTTTAAACCTCAAGCATTTATTTTCGAGAACGTGCGGGGGCTTGTCAGCCACGACGGCGGCAGAACCCTCGAAACTATTAAGGGCGAAATCAAAAGCCGAGGTTACAGCTTCGATTATTTCTTGCTTAACAGCTCTAACTTTAGCTTACCTCAGAACCGTGTCCGAGTTTACCTAGTAGGAATTTTAAATGCTTCGCCCCAATTTGGCTTAATTTCTGACTTAGGCCCAAAAGATTCGCATTCCTCTAGTCATCAACAGCTATCGTTATTTTCCCCGTTAAGTCAACCTGTTACAGTTGCAGATATTTTGGAAGACAATCCAGATCCAAAATATGATTGTTCGCCAGAATTTGTTAATGCCTTGAAACAAATAGTTAACAATGATTTCAGTCGCTTGCACGGTAGGCGGCTAATTGACTATCGCGGTGGCAATTCGATTCATTCTTGGGAACTGGGTTTGCGAGGCGAGTGCAGTTTAGACGAAATTGAATTAATGAATCTTTTTATATTGAAAAGGCGCAATAAAGAATTTGGAGCTGACCAAGATGGCAAGCTATTAACTAAAGAGCAAATAGCTACTTTTTTTTCTCATCCCAATCTCGATGAAATGCTGGATTCCTTGGTAACAAAAAAGTACCTGCAACGGAACAACAATCAATACAAACCTGTATCCGGTAACTTTTCCTTTGAAGTCTATAAATTTCTCGATCTGCATAAAATTTCTGTAACAATTGTTGCCAGTGATGCTAATAGATTAGGAGTTTACTCTCATAACCGAGTCCGCAGGATTACTCCCCGCGAGGCGGCGCGGTTACAAGGTTTTTCCGATAGTTTTATTTTGCATCCTAATGATGATAAAGCTTATCATCAACTGGGTAATAGTGTAAGTATTAATGTAGTTAAAGCTGTTGCTCTAGAAGTTATTCAGAATGTTTTGTACTCTACCAAACAAAAAGTTAGCTCCTGGTTAATTGGGAAGGGTGATCCGAGTATTTCCGCCCACCCGATCAACTAGCTTTGCGCTACAGGTTCCTTAGCCAAAAACTTCTCAATTCCGTCAAAGCATCGGCATCAACCTTAGATCGGTATTTTATGGGGTGGCATTAGAAACTATGCCTGCTCTAATTTTATCAAAATCAGCTCAGGCACTTGCAGGACAAGGGAAAATAAAGTTTTCGGTGCTAAGCAAGCGCAAGCTTTCAGGTTCAGAATCTCTACCAATCGGCTGATTTTAGCAGAGGGAAATTATAACCTGAGCGAGATATTAACTAGAGAAGACTGTTTTAATATGTTAGATGACGCGCAAGGAGAAGCAGTAATGATTTTACCTGCATCTGTTAAAGAGAAATGGAAACGACTGGCAACAGCCTTTATTTGTCCTCTGACACTAATTGGTGTTGGGATTCAGCAACAACCGCTTCAAGCACAACAAAATCCATCTAAGACTAATGTTGCTGCTTTGCCAGATGGTATTTACCTGTACGGAGATTCGCCACAGCCCAACCAAGTTCTTCAAAACTATATCGTGTTTCAACGCCAGAACGATCGCGTCGTTGGTGCAATCTACGCGCCGCGATCGGACTTTGCGTGCTTCACTGGTAAAATTGAGGGAAATACACTGTACGGGAAAACCATGTCAGGCGGACAAATTCAAACAGTTGAAGTCAATACTCAGCTAACAAATCTGCATTCTATTCGCACAATTAGCGCAAACGATCGCCGCATTCTTTCAACGTGTCAACAGACAGCGCGAGCTAACATATCCAGGTAAATCTTTTACCTAGCTCAAATGGTGCATGAGGCTGGCGGTGCGTTACACGGCGTTAACGCACCCTACGAATTGAAAATTTCTCGTTACCAGGCTCTACCTGGTAATGAATATCTAGAGGCTCTGCCTCCATATTTCTCGTTACCAGGCTCTGCCTGGTAATGAATATCTAGAGGCTCTGCCTCCATTAAAAAATAGCACAAAATATGAGTTTTCACCACCGGCTTAATAGCCATGAAAAAAATCCGTTTTATTGACTTATTCTCAGGAAGAGGCGGCATGAGATTAGCGTTTGAAGCCGCCGCTAGTTCCTTGAATCGGGAAACGGAATGCCTCTTAAGCAGCGAAATCAATCCCGACGCTCAGTTAGTTTACCAGTACAGGGTAGGCCGCTAATTGACTATCGCGGTAGCAATTCTCTTCATTCTTGCAAACTGGGTTTGCGAGGCTAGTGCAGTTTAGACGAAATTGAGTTGATGAAGAGTTTTATATCGACAAGGCGAAATAAAGAATTTGGGCATGACTAAGATGGCAAACTATTAACTAAAGAGCAAATAGCTACTTTTTTTGCTCTTCCCAATCTCGATAAAATTCTGGATTCCTGGGTAACAAAAAAGTACCTGCAAGGGAACATCGCAATTCTCCTTTTCGGAAACTGCTTTTAATCTAACCTTAAGTAAGGTGCGCCATCAGCACCCTACTTTTGAGCGGGCAGGATGGCCGCCCCACAAGAAACGAAACAGCTTTAGGATTAAGTAAGGTGAGCAATGCCCACCCTACGAATTAATCCAATTAGCTTTGGGCTACAGGTTCCTTAGCCAAAAACTTCTCTAATTCCGTCAAAGCATCGGCATCAACCTTAGTCTGCATCGGACAGAACTTAGGCCCGCACATTGAACAGAATTCAGCAGTTTTGTAGATATCCGCCGGCAAAGTTTCGTCGTGATATTCCTTTGCCCGTTCTGGATCTAATGACAGCTCAAATTGACGGTTCCAATCGAAATTGTAACGCGCTTTCGAGAGTTCGTCATCGCGATCGCGCGCACCCGGACGGCCCCGCGCAATATCTGCAGCGTGAGCCGCGATTTTGTAAGCAATCAGCCCGTTTCGGACATCCTCAGCATTCGGCAATCCTAAGTGTTCCTTCGGCGTCACGTAACACAGCATTGCAGTACCGTACCAACCTGCCATCGCCGCCCCAATTGCTGAGGTAATGTGGTCGTATCCAGGCGCAATATCTGTCACCAACGGCCCCAAAACATAGAAGGGTGCTTCCGAACACTCCTCCATTTGTTTTTTGACATTAAACTCAATTTGATCCATCGGCACGTGGCCGGGGCCTTCCACCATTACCTGCACATCATGTTCCCAAGCTTTGCGAGTTAATTGTCCCAAAGTTTTGAGTTCAGCTAATTGAGCATCATCCGACGCATCGTGAGTGCAACCGGGGCGCAGAGAATCTCCCAAACTAAACGAAACATCGTATTTTTTGAAGATTTCAATGATGTCGTTAAAGTGAGTGTAGAGAGGATTTTGTTTGTGGTGATGCAGCATCCACCGCGCCAAAATGCCGCCGCCACGAGAGACAATCCCAGTCAACCGATTTTTCACCAACGGCAAATGCTCGAGCAAAATTCCGGCGTGAATTGTTTGGTAATCAACACCTTGTTGAGCGTGTTTCTCAATGATGTGAAGAAAGTCATTCGGCGTTAGACTTTCCATATTACCATGAACGCTTTCTAAAGCTTGGTAAATTGGTACAGTACCGATCGGCACTGGTGAAGCTTTGATAATCGTAGTGCGAATTTCATCCAAATTGCCGCCACCGGTGGACAAGTCCATCACGGTATCAGCGCCGTATTTCACTGCTAATTTAAGCTTGTCAACTTCTTCTTCCATATTGGAAGAGTTGGGAGATGCACCGATATTAGCATTGACTTTGCATTTAGACGCAATGCCGATCGCCATCGGTTCCAAATTCGGGTGATTGATATTAGCGGGAATAATCATCCGTCCCCGCGCTACTTCCGCGCGGATAAGTTCTGGCGGGAGATTCTCTCGCTTAGCAACAAAGTGCATTTCCTCAGTAATTACACCTTGACGGGCGTAGTGCATTTGAGATACATTGCTCTGGCCCTGACGCTTAGCGATCCATTCGGTACGCATATTTAATTTCCTTGATAAACAGCTTCCCTCCGCTGGTATTACCCAGACTCAGGTTCTAAGGGTGTTTTCTCAGCCCGGATATTCGGGCACCCCTAGCTAAGCTGTTGATTGTATCACCGATTTCTGTACCAGATCAAAGCAATTAAGGAAATCTTAATATAAACAATGGGGTGAGGAGATCGAAAGTGCGAGCTCCCTTTTGGGGTTTCTGATATTTCTGCTGTTTAAAAAGTACAAGCGAGCGAAGCTATCCCGAAGGGAATCGCACCCCATTTAACAACCTAAAAACAATCACACCTCATCAGGATTAATCCCCATTTCGCGCAATTTTGCTGCTAGGCGATCAGCGCGTTCTTTTTCTTCCTCCGCGCGAAGGCTTTCTTGTTGCGCGCGAAGGCTTTCTCGTTCTGCCCGCAGGCGTTCTTCTTGGGCACGTTCCTCTCCAATTAACAGCAAATTCCCTTCACTATCCCACCAACGCAACCAAGGTAAATTCATCTCATCATATTCACCTTGCCAAATGCCCAACTCAACTCCAAGCTGAGGAATCGGATAGCGACCGCGCTCATTTACACTCATGCGCTGATAGCGATTGTCTTCTAAATGATACATTTCTACAGCCGCTTTTTTCACTTCATAAATGCCGTAGTAAGGCACGCGAATCGCCTGTTCGTAAACCCAAAATTTTCCCACCTTTTGTTCTTCTGCTTGACCGGGTTCTGGTGGCGGCGTTCTATCTCGCTCTTCTGAACCATTACCCGACACAAATTCCAAAACAATCAGCGGTGCAACGTATTCTTTCCACAATACATAAGAACGTCGCACCTCACCATTTAATAGTGGAGGAACATTCGGCACATAAAACCAATCGGGTGCTTCGGCACCGCGTTCGAGAGGGTCAGTTAAACGCCAATAAATCCCACAATCTTGACCGATACGATAGCGTCCGTCAGGATGAATTCGTTGCAATATTGGTCGGAGTGAATCAGTCAGGATAATGCTTTGAGGAAGTTCTTGAAAGTTTTTCACAAAAGTACCGTCCGACTCTGGTAATTCAGTGTGGTCTGGGAGATGGGTGACTTCCAATTCAAATGGTTTGGCAATAGTCATAAAACTTGCGCTGATTTGAGGAATTCAACTTATTATAGTAGAAGGAAGAAGGAAAAAGCGAAATTGGGCGAATTACAAGCCCCCGGTAAATCACTAAAATTTAATCATCAAAAAGTCAGCCTAACCCAAGATAAAATCAACGCTCACTACTGTTGGTACCGTTTGGGTTTTGGGTCAATGCAGAGATTGCTGTTGTTCTTGTCGGTGAGCATTGTTAACTCTGAGCGAGAAGAGCTTTCAGTTCAGATTCTGTTTCCCCCCTTTGAATCTTGACAACTCCTGACATTTTCGCTCTTTATATTTGGGTAATAACTCACAAAAATGACATCTACTAACTGTAGCAGTTTTTTAGAAAGTTGGTTAATTCCTGAAACTCATTTGAAGCTTTGTTAATTTATTTTTTATGACATTTAACAATGTTAAATTTTCTTTACTGATTGATACAAAAATATAATTCAATGATATCCGCTTGAACGCAATCCGAGGGAGCCAAGGAGAGTAAAAGCCAATAAATAAATTACACTTTATTAACTTTTAATATGTTTTAAGATTTTTAGGGCATCCTAGATAGATCAGCATAGTTCGCTAAAAGCAAGCATAGCCTTTCTAAGATAGTGAACTTTTGGCTGTAGAAAAGCCCTTCTGACTCGCTGCCCTTGGCTCGTCTACGCTTTGTAGAAAAGTCCCGGCAAAAACTGGGCTAACTTTTGTTGAGTAAATTGCTATGTTACAATCAGCTCTAACAATAATTAAGTTTTAAAACCGGCCTGAACCTCACGCTCAATTCCCTTGCGATCGCTAGAATAACAATGACTCTCAACTTAGCTGGCTATCAATTCGTTGAAACCCTCCACAGCGGGATAAGAACTTCAGTCGATCGCGCTCGCAAGGATTCGGACTTGTCCAGCGCGATCGTCAAAACGCTAAAGGCTGAGTATCCCACTCTTTCTGACATCACCCGCTTGCGGCACGAATATCAAATTCTGCAGAGCTTGAACGTAGAACCGATCGTCAAAGCCATTAGTTTAGAAAGCTATAAAAACGGTTTAGCACTAATATTAGAAGATTCAGGCTCCGAGTCTCTCAACGATTGGATGAAGCGGAAAAAACTCACAATCATTCAATTTCTTTCTTTGGGTCTCCAGCTTGTCTCTGCCTTAGCCGAAATCCATAAACATAACATTATTCATAAAGATGTAAAGCCACAAAATATTATCATCAACCCAGCCACTGAAAAAGTTCAAATTATTGATTTCAGCATCGCTTCGCGCCTGGAGCGAGAAAATTCGACGCTCAGCCATCCAGATTTGCTCGAAGGCACACTCGCCTATATGTCGCCAGAACAAACTGGCCGGATGAATCGCTCAATTGACTACCGCACTGATTTTTATTCACTAGGCGTTACCTTCTATGAAATGCTCACAGGCGAGTTGCCATTTAATTCCACAGACCCGCTGGAATTGGTACACAGCCATATTGCCAAAACTCCCATTCCCCCTCACCAGCTAAATCCTGAAATCCCACCACAAATTTCAGCGATTGCGATGAAGTTATTAGCTAAAAATGCTGAAGACCGCTACCAAAGCACTGAGGGACTAAAATTTGACTTAGAAACTTGCTTGGTAAAGCTACAGGCTAGCGGATATATTTCCAACTTTGTTGTTGGAAGTGCGGATAAAGCAGGGCAATTAAATATACCGCAAAAGCTCTACGGTCGCGACCAAGAAATTGAAATAATTCTCGAAACTTTCGATCGCGTTGCCAGTGGTTCCACCGAATTAATGCTGGTTTCCGGTTATTCCGGGATAGGCAAAACAGTTTTGGTCAATGAAGTTCACAAACCCATTGTGCGGCAACGAGGTTATTTTATTGCAGGTAAATTTGACCAGTTCAAGCGCAATATTCCTTATACTTCTCTGATTCAAGCATTCCAATCCTTAACTCAGCAACTGCTAACCGAAGGCGAAGTAGAAATCCAAACTTGGCAAGAAAAACTGTTATCCGCTTTAGGCGATAACGGACAAGTCATCATTGATGTTATCCCTCAAATCGAATTAATTATTGGCAAACAGCCACCTGTAGCTGAGCTAGGGGCAACTGAAGCTCAAAACCGTTTCAGTCGCGTCTTTAAACAATTCATTGGCGTATTTACGACTATTGACCATCCCTTAGTTATCTTCCTCGATGACTTGCAGTGGGCGGATTCGGCATCGTTGAAATTAATTGAATTGCTAATAACTGATTCTGATAGCGAGTATTTATTGGTGATTGGGGCATATCGAGATAACGAAGTTTATCCAACTCATCCGACGATGCAAACGATTGACAAGATTCGCCAAACTGGTGCGACGGTGAATAATATTGTCCTTCAACCATTACACCTGGTTCATGTCGAAGAATTAATTGCGGATACTTTAAATGAATCTGGCGGTTCGGAACCCCTGTCTGTAAAGACGCGAAATTTCGCCTCTCTACTTTTTAATAAAACGCAGGGCAATCCTTTCTTCTTAAGTCAACTCCTCAAAACTCTCTATCAAGAAGATTTGTTGACTTATAACTTCACCCCCCTAATTCCCCCTTACCAAGGGGGGACAAAGGGGGGTTGGCAATGGAATATTGAGCAAATTCAAGCGATCGGCATCACCGATTACAATGTTGTCGAGCTGATTGCTAGAAACATCCGCAAATTGCCCGAATATACACAAAAAGTATTAAAATTTGCTGCTTGCATTGGCAACACTTTTAACTTAGAAGTTTTGACGATTGTCAATCAGGAATCATCCTTAGTCACGGCGGCGCAATTGTGGGAAGCACTTCAAGCTGGCTTGATTTTACCTTTGAGCAACGAATACAAAATTCCCCTCGTATTTACTCAGGAAGAATCGGGCGGTTTTACCTTAACTGATGTGAAGGTAGACTACAAGTTTTTACATGACCGAGTGCAGCAAGCTGCCTATTCTTTGATTCCAGATGAGCAGAAAAAAGAAACTCACTTAAAAATCGGTCAACTGCTGCTGCAAAGTACAACGCCAGAAGACCGAAAAGAAAATATTTTCGCTTTAGTTAACCAACTCAATTATGGTACTGACTTACTTACCACTGAATCCCAAAAATATGAACTAGCCGAATTGAATCTGATTGCAGGTCAGAAAGCCAAAGCTGCTACAGCCCACGATTCCGCCGTCAAATATTTGCAAGTGGGTTTATCTCTGCTAGCGGTAGATAGCTGGGAGAATCGGTATGAACTGACATTAAGGCTGCATGAGGAAGCAGCAGAATCAGCATATTTGAGTGGTGATTTTGACGGAATGCAGAGATTCGTTGAGATAGTACAAAACTGCGCCAAAACGCTGCTGGACAAAGTGAAAGTATACGAAGTCCAGATGCAGGCTTATATAGGGCAGAACAGGCTGCTAGAAGCGGTTAATACAGCGCTACAAGTTTTAAAGCTATTAGGGGTCGAGTTTCCCTCTGAGCCGAAACCGTCCGATATTGGACAGGCACTAGGCGAAACTGCGGCAATTTTGAGTGGAACGCGAATTGAGGATTTAATTGACCTGCCTCGAATGAGCGATCGCTATAAACTAGCAGCCATCAAACTTTTATCAAGTATCTTTGCTCCTGCATATATTGCTGCTCCTACACTGTTGCCGTTGACTGTGTGCAAACAAGTAGATTTATCCGTCCAATATGGTAATGCTTCTGTTTCTCCCATTGCTTATGCCAATTATGGTCTTCTGCTTTGCGGAGTTGTGGGAGATATTGATTCGGGTTATCAGTTTGGTCAATTAGCTTTAAGTCTGCTGTCAAAGTTAAATGCTCAAGAAATCAAAGCCAAAACAGTCGTCATAGTAAATATATTTATCCGACCTTGGAAAGAGCATCTGAGACAAACATTAGAGCCTTTGCTATCAGCTTACTCTAGCGGATTGGAAATGGGAGATTTAGAATTTGGTGCTTTTGGTCTATTGGTGTACTCTTATTTCTCTTACTATACCGGCCAAGAGCTGACTTCCCTTGAAAGAGAAATGGCAATCAACAGAAATGCTATTCAGAAAATCAAGCAGAAAACAGCGCTTTATTATCACGAAATTTATTGGCAGGCTACCTTAAATCTGCTCGAAAAAAGTGAAAATACCTGCCGTCTCCAGGGTGAAGCCTGCGATGAGCAGATAAGATTGCCCCTGCACCAGGAAGCAAATGACAAAGCGGCAGTGGCCTACATATATTTAAATAAAATTATACTTTGTTATTTATTTGAAAATTACTCTGAAGCGATTGAAAATTCTGAGATAGAAGAGAAGTATTTGGACGCAGTAGTCGCAACACCTCATCTTCCTCTATTCCATTTTTACGATTCTTTAGTACGGTTAGCGGTGTATGCCCCTAGCCCCACGCCTGGGCAACATAAAATTTGCGATCGCGTACAAAGTAATCAAGAAAAAATGCAAAAATGGGCGGATTATGCCCCAATGAATCATCTGCATAAATTCTATTTGGTCGAGGCAGAAAAGCATCGGGTTTTAGGCGAAAAAGTAGAAGCAATGGAGATGTACGACAAAGCGATCGCTCTTGCTAAAGAAAACGAGTACATCAACGAAGAAGCACTAGCTCACGAACTCGCTGCTAAATTTTATTTTTCATGGGGTAAAGAAAAGATTGCCAGAACTTACATGACCGATGCTTATTATGCCTATATGCGCTGGGGAGCTTTAGCTAAAGTTAAACATCTAGAAGAAAAATACCCGCAATTAATAGCGCGAGCCTCTGTCGTCACCGAAACCCCTTTCAACCCTACGATGACAATTCCTCCTTTGACCATTACAGGCGGTCAAACCGAGTTGCTAGACTTGGCAACTGTAATGAAAGCATCTAGTGCCATTTCTAGCGAAATTGTTCTACCTAACTTGCTCACCAAGTTAATGAAAATTTTGATAGAAAACGCAGGCGCTGAAACTGGATCGCTTATTCTCTCAAAAGAGGGTCAACTTGTTATAGAAGCGGCGGGGACTCAAGATCAAGTCCGAGTGCTAGAATCTTTACCAGTATCAACTTCTGGGCAAGTGCCTATCTCGGTACTTAATTACGTCACCAGAACTCATAAAGATGTCGTTTTAAATGATTCGGGCCGCGAGGAAATCTTTAACGCCGACCCCTACATTACCCAACACAAACCAAAATCAATTTTGTGTGCGCCTATCCTATCTCAAGGTAAGTTAAGTGCCATCCTGTACCTAGAAAACAACGTGATTGCTGGCGCTTTCACGCCGAAGCGGGTAGAAGTGTTGCGGATGCTATCGGGACAAGCTGCGATCGCCTTAGAAAATGCCAACCTCTATCACACTTTAGAAGTCAAAGTAGAAGAGCGAACCGAGGAATTAAAAGCCAAAAATACGCGCCTAGAAGTAGAAATTCAAGAGCGACAGCGAGCCGAGGAAGCGGCAGAAGCCGCAAACCTCGCCAAGAGCCAATTTCTGGCCAACATGAGCCACGAACTTCGCACACCGCTCAACGGCATTTTAGGTTATACCCAAATCCTCAAACGAGACATAGATTTAACCAGTCAGCAAATTTCTGGTATTAACATCATTCATCAGTGTGGCGAACACCTCCTAACTCTAATCAATGACGTTCTAGACCTGTCCAAAATCGAAGCCGGAAAAATGGAACTCTACCTCACCGAGTTTCACCTGTCAGACTTTCTCCAAGGCATTACTGAAATCTGCCAGATTCGCGCCCAACAGAAGGGAATCTCTTTGATTTACGAACCGCTAACTCGACTTCCCACTTGCGTCCAAGCCGATGAAAAAAGATTGCGGCAAATTCTCATCAACTTACTCGGTAATGCCATAAAGTTCACCGAAAAAGGAGGCGTTAGTTTTAAAGTAGACAGAGTGAAGACTCAGCAATCTTTGTCATCACCAATCCCCAATCCCCAATCCCCAACAGCGAAATTTATTTTCCAAGTAGAAGATACAGGCATTGGCATCGGGCCGGACGAACTCTCAAAAATATTTTTGCCCTTCGAGCAAGCCAGCGGTTCAGATCGCCAGATAGAGGGAACAGGATTAGGGCTGCCAATTAGTCGCCAATTAGTGGAGATGATGGGCGGCGAACTGAAAGTACAAAGCTCTTTAGGTAAAGGCAGTATTTTCTGGTTTGAGTTAGAGTTGCCTATTACCGAAAGCTGGGGAGGGTATCAAAAAGAACCAGAAAAAATTATCAGGGGTTACTCAGGCGATCGGCGGAAAATTTTAGTCGTTGACGATCGCTGGCAAAATCGCTCTGTCCTCGTTAATCTTTTAGCTCCCATTGGGTTTGAATTAATGGAGGCAACGGACGGTCTAGACTGCGTGAATAAAGCGCTGTTCTTTCAACCTGACTGTATTATAATTGACTTAGTAATGCCAGTCATGGACGGCTTTGAAGCGGTGAGGCGGATCAGAAAAATCCCTCCATTGATGGATGTAATCGCGATCGGAACTTCTGCTAGCATTTTATCCGGCGATCCCGACAGTATTTTGCAGGCTGGTTGCAACGCTTTTCTCCTCAAACCAATTAGGGCAGAAAAGTTATTAGAATGCTTGGGCAACCATTTAGGTTTAGAATGGATTTATGAAGAGCGAACAACTTTCAGTTCAGAAGGTATCTTCACCGAACTCCCTTCCCAAATCCAAGACCAACCACTGATTGCTCCCCCTTCGGAAGAAGTTGCAGTCCTGTTCGATTTAGCCATGAAAGGTGAACTCCTCAGTATTGAGCAGCGAGCCAGCAAGCTGAAGGCAATAGATATGCGTTATGCACCTTTTGCCAATCAGTTGCTTGAATTAACCCAAAACTTTGAAGAAGACAAATTAGTAGAATTTGTTCAACAGTTTAGATGAGGAATAAAAATGACTAGCGAATCTTTAGACAGAGGCACCATTTTAATTGTGGATGATACGCCCACTAATCTGGGTTCAGTATTGGATTTTTTGACCGCATCTGGCTTCACTGTTTGGGTAGCTCGCAGTGGGTCTAGCGCTCTCAAAAAAGTGCAATATTCCCAGCCTGATTTAATTTTGTTGGATGTTCTGATGCCAGAAATGGACGGATTTAAAACCTGTCAAAATCTGAAAGCGAATGACTTAACTAAAGATATCCCAGTCATTTTTATGACCGCACTGGACGATACAGAAAGCAAAGTCCAAGGCTTTAATGTGGGGGGAGTTGATTATATCACTAAGCCCCTTCAACACGAAGAAGTTTTAGCTCGCGCTATCACGCACCTGAATCTGCGAAATCTAACTAAAAAGCTTCAGGCGCAAATTGTCGAGCGCGAGCGAGCGCAAGCCGACCTACAAGTTTTGGCACAAGAGCTAGAGACGCGAGTAGAACAGCGCACCGCTGAACTTTCCCAAACGAATGAACGCCTCAAGCAGGAGGCTGCTGAACGCAAGCTTGCAGAAGCAGCTTTGCAAGCATCGGAAGCGCGAGAGCGGCACAAAGCCCTACAGCTAGAAAATTCCCTGCACGAACTCAAGCACGTGCAAAGCCAGCTCATTCAGAGCGAAAAAATGTCCGGGCTAGGCCAACTCGTGGCTGGCGTAGCTCATGAAATCAATAATCCAATTAATTTTATTTATGGAAATCTTTCCTATGCTCTGGAATATTCAAAAGCTTTGGTCACTATCCTTGACCTCTACGAAAAGCACTATCCTCATCCGGCTCCAGATATACAAGCAGAAATCGCAGCCAGCGAGCTAGATTATCTCAAAGACGACTTGCCTAAATTGTTCAAATCGATGTACTTAGGAGCCGATCGCATCCGCGAAATCGTTTTATCTTTGCGCCTCTTCGCACGGCAAGAAGGATATGAAATGAGATCGGTCAACCTTCACGAAGGCATGGACAGCACGCTGATGATTTTACAGAGCCGGCTAAAATTTAACTCAGACCGCCCCTCGATTGAAGTGGTGCGGGACTATTGCCCAAACCTGCCCGAAGTGGACTGTTATGGGGGAGAAATGAATCAGGTATTTATGAATATACTTGCCAATGCGATCGATGCTATTGACGAGTGGAACACGCAGAGATCGCTAGAAGAAATTAAAGCGAATCCTAGCGTGATTCGGATTAGCACAGAAGTAACAAGCAGCAATTGCGTAGCTGTCCGAATTGTGGACAATGGGCCAGGGATCTCGGAAGAGGTTCGTCGCCACGTATTTAACCCGTTTTTTACGACAAAACCCCCCGGTAAGGGCACAGGGATTGGGTTGTCGATTAGCTGGCAAATTGTAGTGGAAAAACACCGGGGAAGCTTGGGGTGTATTTCTGCACCAGGCGGGGGAACAGAGTTTACTATTGAGATTCCGCTTCAGCAGGAGTCTCCTGTCTTGTCGCTGTCAGCTTGATATAATGTCGGGTATCTTCATCTATCATTGTGCGCTGTGATATCATTTCCGGTAACACCGGAATGATGTTGACGGTTCACTGTTCACTGTTCACTGTTCACTGTTCACTGTTCACTGTTGACGGTTGACGGTTCACGGTTGACGGTTGACTGTTCACTGTTCACTGTTCACTGTTGACGGTGAACAGTGAACTGGAATTTACTATTCCGATGCTAACAGATTTGATATGATGCGCCATCGCGGGGTTTGTGCGATTGCCCATCACAGCGCACAATTACCAACAAGAAAATTCGGGTGTCCACGTAGCGGTGTAGGCTACAGCTAATATCATTTCCGGTAACACTCATACATGATGTTGACTGTTGACGGTTGACTCTTCACGGCGTCAACAGTCAACCGTCAACAGTCAACAGTGAACCGTGAACTCGAATTTACTATTCCGATGCTAACGGATTTGATATAACTAACTGTCCGAAGATTCATCGGATTGTGGCTGTTTCTGAGTATCTTTTTCCCCGGCAATAAATCCTTCTGTATCCTGCTTTAATTCTGATACAAGTGCGCCTCGATCGCGCCAAGCTTCCGCATTGTCTGGTTTGATGGCAATAGCTCGATCGTAAGCTGCCATTGCTTCCTCATACCGCTTTAATTCTGACAAAGCTGTACCCAAGTGGTGCCAAGCATCGTAGGAGTCGGGCTTAATAGCAATCGCTTTCTCATAAGCTGCGATCGCTTCTTCATTGCGCTGCAATTTTGCTAAAGATTCCCCTTTGGCAAACCAAGCTTCGTAACACTCCGAATTAAGAGTAATTGCTGATTCGTAAGAGGCAATTGCTGCTTCGTGCTGCGATAGTTTCTCAAAAGCTACGCCTCGGTTGTGCCACACTTCAAAATCCTGCGGTTTAAGGGCTATTGCTTTGTCGTAGGATTCGATCGATTCTTGATATCGCTGCAATTTTCCGAGCACAGCGGCTCTATTGTACCAAACTTCGTATTTCTCTGGCCGGATGCCGATCGCCCGATCGTAAGAATCAATAGCATCACTGTAGCGGAGCAGTCTCCACAGCATATTGCCTCGATTGTACCAAGTTTCGTATCTGTTGGGATTGAGCTCAATAGCGCGATCGTAAGAATCAACTGCTGCTGCGTACTGCTGTATTTTGCCCAGCATCGCGCCTCGGTTGTGCCAAAGTTCGCTGTCGGTTGCTTTGATAGCCAGGGCGCGATCGTAACTGGCGATCGCTTCTTCGTAATGCTGCAATTGACCCAACAAAGCCGCTATACTGTGCCAACACCCGTATTTTCGGGATTCGCTCGAACTTGCTCGCTCGTAACAGGCGATCGCCTCTTCGTACTTCTGCAATTTGCCCAGCAAACTCGCTTTATTATACCATGCTTCGTAGTTATCCGGTTTAATTAATATTGCTTGGTCGTAACAGGCGAGTGCTTCTTCCATACGCTGCAATTTTACTAACACATTTCCGCGCCAATACCAAGCCTCATTCAAAAATTTATTCGCTAAAACAGCTTTTTCCAAACAGACTAATGCTTCATCATAATTGCCTTGAAAATAAAGCCCTTCGGCTTGCTTGATATAATCGTCAGCAATCAATTTTTCGTCGTTAGCAGGTGCAGTTTGCGATTTTTGGGAATTGTTTAAGGCCGGTTGAGGTGCGATTTTGAGAGCTTCTTTGGCAACAACTGCGGGAACTTGGGAAATCTCTTGAACAATTTGATATTTTTTCTCGTCAACTTCTTTCCGCAAAACTTGCAGGTGCATGATAAATTGAGATTTGAGAGTCTCAATTTGCTCGACAGAAGATTTGGAAACTTCAGTTTCTCTAGTTAAAAAATCAAGGGATTGTTTAGCTGCACCCATTTGCGCTTCTAATTCATCCTTTAACTTTTGAGTCAGTTGGCTAGAATTTCTGAGTTCGGATTCCAATACACCAATGCCCTGCAATCGTTTATTGGCATCAGCCACCAACTGTTTGATTATCAGCCGTCGCATCATCCAAAAAAATGCAATTGTCACAGGTGGAAATACAGTACCAAGAATTAGCAAAATATTGAGCAGAGTTATGGTACTATTAAAACCATATCCAGATTCCGCACTGCCACTAGACGGGGAGATAAAAGCTAAAACCTCGCGAACTTGAGGATTGCTTTCAGCCCCGGTTTCGATTAATTTAGCCAGCCAGGTTTCTTGTAAAGATTTTGTTAGTTCATCGCCGGATGCAGCAGGAGTATTCGCCTTGGTTTTGGCACTAGCAGATACATCGGGTTGAGCGGCCGCTACCAGTAAACCTGTCGGCGATTTTACAGCAATTCGCGGGGAAAATTGTTCGTGGGCGATCGTCTCAGGCTCGCTAATTGACTCAGCCCGACGGGATACGGTAATATTTGGGGAAAATTGTTCGTGGGCGATCGTCTCAGGCTCGCTAATTGACTCAGCCGGACGCGATTCAGTATTATTTACGGCATCAACAAAGTTGCTAGCTTGCGGTGTCTCAGGAGAAATAGGAGGTGCAGCAGGATTGGCGCTAGTATTAGCAGTTAAATTGTGGGATGCGAGGGCAGCCAGAGTCAGGAGAGCTAGATTAGAGACGCGCATAAACGTCAACTCATTTAGGAGAAATTGGTGCTTGGTTGTCAGCGATCGGGCGATCGACCTCATACTCTCAGCAGTTAGAATAGCTGACATGAGGAATGCTGACTTACTATCTCCAAAATACGCGCGCAGCCTGACTTTTCAGGAAAAGTGCCAATAATTCTGGCTGTGGAACTTTTGTGCAAAAATATATTCTCGCGCCTAATCCGGTTGAATAACCCTCGAAATCATCGGGGCGGGTTTACCAATCTGCACAATTAGCCCAATATCCGGGTGAACCCGCCCCAACAGACCCAATTTTTAGCTTTAAACCCTAGCTACAATTGCTTCTGGCTGCTGACGTTCAGCCATCACTTCCTCTAAATCAGCGCCGAAAATTTCACAGCTATTATTCGGACTTTCAATCAGCTTAATCTTGTGCAACTCTGCGCCCAATTCCCGAACGGGCGATCGCAACAATTGCCCGATCCGAACTGCAATATTCTCCGCAGTCGGCACAACCTTCTCAAAACAGGAAATCTCCTTATTTAAAAAAGTGCGATCGAGGGTATTTTTCTCTGAATAAGCGCGTTTTGTAGGGGCAATCCCGCCGTGGTTGCCCCGATCGATCCTGATGATTGTTGCCTCAGTCGTATTGCTTTAATTATCTGCCATCGACCCGCTATCGATCGTCGTTGAGATCCTCCGCAACCTTATCAAGTCTGTCATTGGCCTCTTTGGACAGCTTGAGACAATAAGCAGTCGATGCCAGACCTCCTGTTGCCGTGATAGTGCCCTCTGAGGCTTTGCCCAGAAGTACAAGCCCAACTCCCGCAAAACTGATGAGGACACAGGCTGCGGTCGTTACAAGGGCCAAGTTAAAACTATGGTGGGCTTGGCGCAATCGTTCTTTGGCAATAATCATTTCTATTGTGGAGTCAGAGTGGGTGATTGGCTGGTTATTCATGGGTTTCGTTGAGCCTAAACTTTATACTTCTAGTGTGAAGCAAAATGCTTGAAACCCTGACTACACAATGATTTACTTGTCGCTCTCTTGTGATTGCTCTATGATTGTCCTATGCTCTAGTTTCGCTTTTGTCAGCGATCGTGTCAAAAGACTCTCCACATTATGACTGACCTAAGCATCAGAAAAAAGAAGAAGATAACTATCACCGCATCTTCAGAAGGTGTAAAGATAGCAATAAACGCTCTGATCAGGCTAGGATTTGAGTCAAAAAGTAGCTTTGCCAAATCTCAGCTTTTAGGCCGCAGTACAGTTACCAAGTTTTTTCAGTGCCAGCCCCTTCAGCTTGATTCCTTTCAAAGGATATGTCAAAAACTGAAATTAGATTGGAGGGAAATAGCGGAACTATCAGAAGAAGATCCATCTCAAATACCAGTAATAACTGATTGCATAAACCCTGATATTAATGAAGGAGGGGAGACCATGCTAACACCAACCTTTGACCTTCAAGTGACTGTAATAGATAAAAAAAATCATACAATTAAAGCTGAAATTAAATTGATAGGTGATATAAATTCCTTTGGAAATTCAAGTTGGGTTGAATTTATTTTACGAAAATATGCAGGAGACACTATAAAAATTACTGATATTAAAGAGGGCAGCATCCGATTAACTGTAGAGGGTGCTCAAGAGGATATCGATCGGCTTGTATCTCTCATCAAATCAGGAGAATTAAAGGAAGTAAGCGGTTTTCCTGTTGCAGATGTTCAAATTTTGAGTGAAAGCTCAGAGGATGACGAAAGTAACGAACTCAATAATAAGTGGCATCTAGTACGAGAGATTGTTACTCAGGGAATTAGAGATCGAAACTTTAGTGGGGTTGACTTAAGTGATGCCGACCTGAGTCGTGCCAACCTGAATTTTGCCAAACTGAGTGGTGCTGACCTCAGCGGTGCTGACCTGAGAAGTGCCACCCTGAGAGGTGCCGACCTCAGTGGTACCGACCTCAGTGGTGCCGACCTCAGTGGTGCCGACCTCAGTGATGCCGACCTCAGTGGTGCCGACCTCAGAGTTGCCGACCTCAGTGGTGCCGACCTCAGTGGTGCCAACCTCAGTGGTGCCGACCTCAGAAGTCCCGACCTCAGTGGTGCCAACCTCAGTGGTGCCAACCTCAGTGGTGCCAACCTCAGTGGTGCCGACCTGATTGATGCCGACCTGAGACGTGCCGACCTGAGTAAGACTAAGGTTGAGGAAGCCCGATTCAGCTCGAACTTAGGCATTTCTGAATCGATGAAGCAATACCTCATTAAACAAGGCGCAATCTTTGAAGATTCTCCAGGCGATCGCTCTAAAGTTCCAAAAAAAGTATAATGCTCTGGAATTAGCTAAAAATGAGCCAACTTCTGGAGGAAAATATGATTAATTGTACTTTTCTTTCAGACGACTGTAGCTATGAGACAGGGGTGGAAAACCCCTGTCGGACTCTCGGACTGCCGGACTCTGGGATATACAGAGAAGACTCGTGAATCTACCAGCAGATATTCAGCACTAAACCCCAGCTAAAACCGCTTCCGGCTGCTGACGTTCGGTCGCCACTTCCTCTAAATCAGCACCGAAAATTTCACAGCTATTATTCGGACTTTCAATCAGCTTAATCTTGTGCAACTCTGCCCCCAATTCCCGAACGGGCGATCGCAATAATTGCCCGATCCGAACAGCAATATTCTCCGCAGTCGGCACAACGTTCTCAAAATAAGCAATATCCTTATTTAAAAAAGTGTGATCGAAGGGTTCAACAACATAATCGTCAACGGCTTTTTGTAAAGCTCCCAAATCAGCAATCATGCCAGTCCGCGCATCAATTTCCCCTTTAACAGTCACCTCTAAATGATAGTTGTGACCGTGACCGTTGGGACGAGCACATTTGCCGTAAATTTCCGAGTTTTCTTCAAAGCTCAAATCGGGACGAGCCAACCGATGGGCCGCGCTAAAATGAGTAGACAAAGTTAAATAAGCTTCCATTCCGTTTCCTAAATATTCAGCCCAAAGTTCGGGATGTTCAAACAATTGAATTTTGCTCACAGGTAAATGAGGGGCTAGGCGCAGCCAAATTTGCCGTGCTATGTTTTCGGTAGTTGGCAGAGTCTGCTCAAATTCCGGCCACGTTTCGTTGAGAAAGGAAAAATCGAGATCCTTGATAACTTCCCGTTTGATGACGTGCTTGACATCAGACAGGTTGAGCACCATGCCGTTCTCGTCGAGTTCTCCTATCATGGAAACGTAAAGGACGTAATTGTGTCCGTGTCCCGGTGCGCGGGCAGTTGGGCCAAACCGCTCAAAGTTCTCGGCTTCGCTTAACTCCGGCAGCCAGTACCGGTGACTCGCCGAAAACTGTGCCCGACGATTGATGATGCACTGCATAAAAGTCAAGTAGGGTAAGCTTGTTAAGTTCTGTAAAGGACTCGCTTCTTAAGGATAAACTAATTTTTGCTGGAATTTTTCGATTATTTGAGGGTGCTGTAAATGAATTTCTACCAATTTTCCAAATATTGGCAACAGGTCGCCGATCGATCAAGCCGCCGGGCCCATTTTACGCCACAACACAGATATCCGGCAGAAAATACCGCTACAAAACAGTTTCTCGCCATCAATTGCTAACCCATCAGTTACGAGCCTTTGAGAAAGTACGCGCGTGCGGATTTATCCCGTTCGCGAAGCGGGCCCGTTGCGGTAAGGAATCGACCTTTTTTGCAACACAGGGCACTCCACAGTTCGAGTTTTTCGCCTAAGCTCTGCAATAGTTAGCAGTTGGCGGTTCAGTTGCGCTCAAAACTAATCACCCATTACCCCTTACCAAATATTAATGAATTGGATTACTTCACGAGCCGATCGCTTTTTTGAAGATTGGTCGGGTGCGATGACAACCCCCCTCTTTTATATCGGGGACGCTCATCTGTCCATCAGTGCGATCGTCCAACTGATAGTTTTAGCTATATTTGCCTTCATTCTAGCTAAGATTATCAGTGAAGGAATCAAGCGCAGCCTGCTAGTTCGGATGGGATTGGATCGTGGCAGTCGAGAAGCAATTTCCACCATCATTAGCTATATTTTAGCAACGCTTGGCTGTATATTCGTCCTGCAAAGTGCCGGCATCAACCTCACTTCTCTCACCGTCTTAGCTGGCGTTGTCGGCATTGGTTTCGGCTTCGGCTTGCAAAATCTCGCCAGCAACTTTATCAGCGGTCTCACCCTGCTATTCGAGCACCAAATTAGAGTCGGAGACTTTATTGAAATAGACAAGTTATTAGGAACGGTAGAAACCATTTCGATCCGCTCTACGATTATAAAAACAATTGACGGTCTCTTTGTAATCATACCCAACATTAAGTTTGTCGAAACTAACATTATTAACTGGAGTTACAAAGACCCCAGATGCCGCATCCACATCCCCGTCGGCGTTGCTTACGGCTCTGACCCAGTAATAGTTACGGAAGCGCTATTAATTGCGGCGCGGATGGAATCGAATGTCTTATCCCATCCTTCTCCTAAAGTATGGTTTTGCGGTTTTGGAGATCACGCTTTAAATTTTGAACTTTTAGTTTGGATTGACCAGCCACAGGAAAGCGATGCTATTAAAAGTGCAGTTTATTTTTTAATAGATTACGAATTTCGCCACCGAAATATCGAAATTCCCTTTCCACAGAGGGATTTATGGCTGCGAAACCCGCAAGAGTTAACTCAACTTTTTCACAATAACAAAGACGATAATTCCAACGGCAAACTTTTTCCGCAGAATGCCACACATTCTACAGAAATCAAATCTAATTCCACGGTTTCCGATCATAAAAATTCAGGGTCTAAATCCCCTAATAATTGGACGCTGCGAGATTTGTTGCGGCGAGTAACTTATTTTGAACAGTGTACGGATTTAGAACTGCGACAGTTAATTGAATACGGCTACCGACAACTGTTTCCAGCGGGACAGGTTGTATGTAAAGAAAATGACCCTGGCGATTCTTTTTATATTATTCTTTCGGGTACTGTAGAAGTTCTTTCTCAAAAAGCCGATCAGTATATTGCTACGCTTCACGAGGGCGAGTTTTTTGGGGAAATATCTTTGCTGTTGGGAACTCCGAGAACCGCGACGGTTAAAACTAGCGAAGATGCAATTTTGTTTGTGGTGGAACGCCACGACTTGCAAAAACTTTTAATAGAACAGCCGAATTTAGCAGATCAGATTGCTCAAAAATTGTCGGAACGCCAGCAAGCTTTGAGAGATTTAGGATTGTTAGATGGCGACTCTCTGGGACAAACTCCTTTTATTAAAATTCGCAAGCGAATTCAAGTTCTTTTTGGAATTTGAAAGAAGGAAGAGGGAAGAAGGAAGAAGGAAGAAGGAAGAAGGAAGAAGGAAGAAGGAAGAAGGAAGAGGGAAGAGGGAAGAGGGAAGAGGGAAGGAGGAAGAAGGAAGAGGGAAGAAGGAATAAGGAAGAGGGAAGAGGGAAGAGGGAAGAGGGAACAATGGGAGCATCTCATATTTGTAAAAACACTTATTCTGGCTCCTTCCTTCTTCCTTCTTGCTCTTTCCTCCTGGCTCCTGGCTCCTGGCTCCTAACTCCAATTTCTAGCTTGCCTGCTTTCATTGAGAGGCTCCCGGAACAATCTGCTTTTTTAACTTTTAATTTTTAATTCATCCTGTGCTTCCCGCCGCAGTCTAGCGGCAATTCTAAACAGTTCTTGACCGGTGTGCAAGTGGCGATCGTCATAATTGAGGGTAAATAGCTGCAATTCTTCTATTCCGTCTCCGACTTGATTGATGCTGTAGTAGAGATGGGCCGCAACTCCGGCTACATTAGATGGATTGGGCATGGATGTAAAAAAGTTATGAGCTTTTTTGAGATACTCGCGGCTGGTTTCGATATAAAGTTGAAACTTTTCTATCAGTTCGTCATCAAACGGATCTGCTGACAATTCGTCTATTTCTTTTTTAAGTGGCTTCAAGATGCTGTTGAGCATTCTATTGACTGGTTTGTATACTTTAATCAGCCACTGTTCCATTAGTTCGTCAGCGTCCCGTGCTGTTTGTTGTTGCTGGCGGCTGACGTTTGGTGCGACTGGTGATTGCTGTTCGGTTTGCTCGGAAAGTTGGCGATCGTAAGATTGTCTGTGCTGGGCGTCTCCTAATATTTCATAGGCTGCATTGAGGCGGACAATCTCTTCGTGACCCGCTGTGTCGCTGCGGCTGTCTGGATGAAATAATTTGACTAAACGGCGGTATGCTTGTTTAATCTCGGCTTGTGTTGCGGTTGGGCTAATCTTTAGGGTTTTGTAGTGATTGATAACGGAAGACACGCTGTTATTTCCTTGAAATCTGGATAATTTGTGAAAAAAAGCTTGACAAAAATATCATTATTTGCTAATTTATTAGGTATTTATCTGATATAAATGCCAAAAAGTGTAAGTTGAAAACGTCAGTTTTAAACTTATCATCAATCTATTTTAGAAAAAGATTGATGCTTTTGAAGTGGCAAGCCGATCGACATTGGGGGCTCATATATAGCCTTTCTCGGTAACATGAGGTGCTCTCGCGGGCATAGGGCATAGGGCATAGGGCATAGGGCATAGGACAAAGCCCCCATACCTCACCACGCTTGAGAACCGCTATAGCCCTCCTCCCAGCAATTGTTAGCTCTTTCCTTCCCGACAAGAGCGCTTACCGGCCACGAAGCTAACGCGCCGAAAGCGGTTCGTTCAAAAAAAAGCCCCTTGACAAATTCAGCATCGCTCGCGATCGAGGCAGCTACAATCTATCGCAATTCTTTAAGCTAAAAAGCCAAGCCAAGCAGGGCGTACACTGTACGCCCTGCTGTCAGTTTCTGCAGCTTGGGTCGGAGGCTGACCTAGTTGAGGGCCATCGCCAGATTGAGTTCTGGATCTTGGAACAAGGGAGTGCTGAGATAGCGTTCGCCGAAGCTAGGCTGAATCATTACAATCAATTTCCCTGCATTTTCGGGACGCTGGCCGACTTTCACCGCCGCACATAGTGCCGCGCCGCTGGAAATACCGGACAAAAGTCCTTCTTCTCTGGCCAAGCGACGGCCATAGGCGATCGCATCGTCATCGGTAACAACTATAATTTCGTCGATCGAATCCACATTCAGCACCGGCGGCACAAAACCAGCGCCGATACCTTGAATTTTGTGAGGCCCTGGCTTTCCGCCCGACAGTATCTGACTATTAGCCGGCTCAACGGCGATCGCCTTAAATTCGGGTTTCCGCGACTTAATCACCTCTGCGACACCCGTAATCGTACCGCCCGTGCCGACTCCCGAAATCAGGAAATCCACCTCGCCGTCTGTATCTTCCCAAATTTCCTCAGCCGTTGTCGAACGGTGAACCTGCGGGTTCGCGGGATTCCGAAACTGCTGCAACATATACGCATTGGGAGTTTTGTCCACAATCTCTTGAGCGCGGCGGATGCAGCCGCTCATGCCCTCAATTCCGGGAGTCAGTTCTAGTTGGGCCCCGTAAGCTCGCAGCATCGATCGGCGTTCCGTGCTCATCGTATCCGGCATGGTCAAAATCAACTGGTAGCCCTTAGCCGCAGCCACCATTGCCAGAGCAATTCCGGTATTCCCAGAAGTCGGTTCTACTAAAACCGTTTTGCCAGGACTAATCAGACCTTCGGCCTCTGCTTGATTGACCATATTGACACCGATGCGGTCTTTCACCGATGCTGCCGGATTCATGCCTTCGAGTTTGACCACAATCCGAGCCACGCAGCCTTCGGCTTGGGGAATGCGGTTGAGTTGCACCAGGGGCGTCCGCCCTACCAATTCTGTAATGTCGCCAGCAATACGCATAATCTTTGTCAGTTTGTGGTTGAAAGTAAATCTTAATTCCTAGTTGGCAATATTTTAACTAGATGTAATACATGATATCGAGCTGCCGTCTGCCATTGCGCTTTTCGCACAGATCCTGTAGCGTGTATTTTTGCAACACTGAGTTGGCAATCGATCGAGCTTCTTGCCAAACTTCCCAAATCACCGCACTTTCTACAGTTTGAGCAGGCGAGTCTTTTTCAGAGCGATCGAACTCTGAGCCTTCGAGGCAGTTGATAATTTCGAGGAGTGTAATTTTCCAGGGTTCTCTGGCCAAGATATAACCTCCCTTAGCTCCTCGCTGGCTGCGAATCAGCCCGCAGCGTCTCATGGTAGCCAGCAACTGTTCCAAATATCGATCGGGAATATTTTGCTGAGCCGCTATCTGGCGAATTTGCAGAGGCTCGCCTTCTTCGTAGCAATCGGCAAGCTCCAGCAAAGCTAAGATTGCGTATTCGCTTTTACACGATAGTTCCACCATAATTGCACTTGAAAGTTCCAGAATTATCAACTCCGAAGTCAGATTTTAGAATTATTCTCAATTTTGAGTTCCAAATTCTCACTCCTCACCTTTGATTATACCCCGGTTCTCCACTGGAGTTTACTGACTTTCATAAATTCTTGTAATTTGTTGCGCTGGGCGTTTGGCGGCGCTAGGCGCGGTTGCTATGTCAGGATTAACATCCAGAGCTTTGATGCTCCTCCGCCCTGAGTCTGCGATGTAGGCATAATTATCCCAAGGAGTCCGCCCTCTAATTATTCGTATCGACATCTAAAATCGTATCCCCAGGGGCAATTTCTATTAGTCAGCGGATTGCCTTCAAGGTAGACTTCCAAGATGTAAATTAAAGTTTTCAACATACTAATGTCAGAAATTAGATTGTTAGCAAGGTCGAGCCTTCTTAAGCTGGTTAAAGATTTTAATACGCTCACGTCAGAGATTTGATTTTCGCTAAGGTAGAGTTCAGTCAGTTTAGTCAGAGATTTCAGGGGACTAATGTCGGAAATCTGATTGTCAGCGAGGGAAAGTACCGTTAAACTCTTCATAAATTTCAACGATCTAACATCGGAAATATGATTGTTCGTGAGTTCTAGAGACGTTAAATTAATCCCAGATAACCTACTAAGATCAAAGATTTTATTATGAGCCAAATCGACTTTTTTTAACTTAGTCATAAATCTCAACGAACTAATGTCTGATATTTGATTTTCAAAGATATACAGTGTAGTTAGGTTAGTCAGAAATTGCAGGGGACTAATGTCTGATATTTGATTTGTATTAATAAACAAGGTATTTAGATTAGTTAGAGATTTCAGGGGACTAATGTCTGATATTTGATTTTTCTGCAAGTATAATTTTCTTAATTTATTGAGAAATTTTAAAGGATTAATATCAAAGATTTTGTTGGCATCTAGCGAGAGGTATGTTAGATGTGTTAAAGATTTTAAGGGATTAACATTCGAGACTTGATTACCGGTTAGGCTCAGTTTAGTCAAATTATTCAAATTATTCAAATTATTGAGAGATTTAATTTGATTATATCTGAGCTCCAATACAGTTAGCTTCGTTAAATCCTTCAAGGGTGCAATGTCTGAAATTTGATTGCCAAAAAGGGCTAACTCTGTTAAATTAGTTAGATGTTTTAACGGAGTGATATCAGAAATTGTATGATTCCTATCTAACTTAAGTACAGTAAGATTAGTCAGAGAACTTAGCGGACTGATGTCAGAAATATTATTAACACTAAGGGTTAACTTCCTCAAAATTTTAAAGGATGAAAATGGACTGAGGTCAACCAGTTGAGAACCCTCGATGCTAAGTTCAGTGCGACTAGAAAGCTTCTTGTTAGCTTGGGCGCAGTCGGTTGTCTCAACATCCCGCAACAACAGTTCAATAGTATGCCTAGTAGAGAGAGTGAGATTGGTTTTATTTACACACCAATCAGCAAAAGTGCGGTAACTGCTTGCTTGTACTTTGGGCTGTGTTTGTAGCTGTGATTGTATCTGTTTAAAATGTATAATTGAATTGCATCCACTTACAATAATAATTAAAGCTACACAAAAGGTGAATGTGACTTTAAAATAATACATACATAGAAGTTTCTGTACTCTTTTCATTTGCTCTCGCTCCTGTGATTTAAGTTTTTAATAAAAGTGAAATCGTTGTTACAATCGTTTGATTTATTAATATTCACACCTATAAAACTGCAATGGGCACTTTTTATTCCTCAGCGGATTTCCTTCAAGGTATAGTTGCCGGACGTTAGTTAAAGGCTTCAACATACTAATGTCCGAAATTCGATTGTTAGCGAGGTCGAGCATTGTTAAGCTGGTTAAAGATTTCAATGCGCTCACGTCAGAGATTTGATTTTCGCTAAGGTAGAGTTCAGTCAGTTTAGTCAGAGATTTCAGCGGACTAATGTCGGAAATCTGATTATCAGCGAGGGAAAGTACCGTTAAGGTCGTCAGAAACTTTAACGAACTCACCTCTTCAATTTGATTGTTAGTGAGTTGGAGATACGTTAAATTAATCCCATATAACATACTAATATCAAAGATTTTATTATGACCCAGATCGACTTCAGTTAACTTGGTCATAAATCTCAACGAACTAATGTCTGATATTTGATTCTCGGAGATATACAGTGTAGTTAGGTTAGTCAGAAATTGCAGGGGACTAATGTCTGAGATTTGATTTCTATTAATAAACAAGGTATTTAGATTAGTTAGAGATTTCAGGGGACTAACATCAGAAATTTTATTTATCCCTAGCGAGAGGTCTTTTAGATTTGTTAAAGATTTTAAGGGATTGACGTTCGAGATTTGATTATCGGTTAGGCTCAGTTTAGTCAAATTATTCAAATTATTCAAATTATTGAGAGATTTAATTTGATTAGAGGTGAGAGCCAATACAGTTAGCTTTGTTAAATCCTTCAAGGGTGCAAGGTCTGAAATTTTATTGCCAAAAAGGGCTAACTCTTTTAAATTAGTCAGATGTTTTAACGGAGCGATATCAGAAATTTTGTTGTTCCGGTCTAAATTAAGAATAGTTAGATTGGTCAGTGAGCTGAGCGGGCTAATATCAGAAATCTCATTAACACTGAGACTTAGATTTTTTAAGTTCGTTAAAGATGAAAGAGGACTGATGTCAGTTATTCCCTCGCCCTCAATGCTAAGTTCAGTGCGACTAGAAAGCTTCTTGTTAGCTTGGGCGCAGTCTGTTGTCTCAACTTTCCGCAACAACAGTTCAATAGTATGCCTAGTAGACGAACTCAAATTAGTCTTATTTACACACCCATCAGCAAAGGTAAGATAAGTCGTTGTTTGTAGTGCTTGTCGCTGTGCTTGTGTCTGTTGTTGAAGAGGACTCAGTACACTGCATCCTATCAAAAAAAGAGTCAAAGATACACAAAAAGTGAGTGCAAATTGAAAAGGATAGCTATCGAGAAGTTGCTGTAATCTTTTCATCTGCTCATGAATTTTCATCAGTAGTTTTATTTGAGCGTCAGACGTATTTTCCCTCTCACTCAGAAGAGGTATTCTAGCAAGATACTATTAGCGTAGGCGCAAGAGATGATTTCCGGGACGCCCTGCACCCAGACCTTTGGGGAAATTACCAGAAGTTCGATTGCTTTTGTAAACCGTAGTTTTTTGCCCATAGGAGGCTGGTACATCCTTTAAGTTATGCTCGTAAAGCCCATAGACTGACCATTTACTAATAACCCTTGTTACTGTATTCCCAGAAACGGCTGCCACAATTCCTGAGTGTTGAATTAGCCCTTGGTTGTCCCGATAAATTACCACATCACCCACAGATGGATTCTGCGCGACGGAATACCCATTGTCTTTGAGGATTTTTTCTACTTCACCATTATTAATCCATTCTGCCCCTGCTAAAAATGTAAAGCCGTGGCAATCATATTCGGTGGTGATATCAGAAAGTTTTTTCACCTTGTCAGACATCTTAACGCTTTCAAGAAAAGTTTTTTCGTTAAAACCACTAGACATGCGACGCGAAGATCCAGAAGATCCATATCCAATTGTTATCGTTTTTCCACTATCTGTGAGATATTGATGGGTTTTTACTTTCGCAGTGAATAGCGCCGTGAGTAGCAACGCATCCAAGAGCTGATTTCTCATGCGTAGTTCAGTAATAATTGACCAGAGGGTTTTGGAGTCTACCTTACCATCGCGCTTAAGACCGTGAGTGGATTGCCAGTCAACGATCTTTTTCACAGTGTCTGCTCCAAAAATTCCCGTCTGACCTGCACCTACTACCTGTTGAATCAACTTAATACCAGCCGCGCTGTAACCTTTATCGTTATTGTAGCGAATGGCCGCAGGGGCAATATCAATTTTAGTAGCAGCCACACCCAAAGGATTACCACCGATCGCAATCACAGCCGGAATAGCACCTTTTGGTATTATATTCGGATTAAACTTCTCAACACCCTGCGTTGTCAAAGCATAAGCAGGATTTTCAACAGTCTTAATAATTTCCTCCACATCAAAGACGTAAGCATTTCCACCACCACCCAGAGTAGGATAAGAACCAATTAGATACTTCCCATCACTAGAAAGAGCCACATTATTAGTTAAACTCCCCGGCACCGGTTGAGTCGCGGCAACTAATTTGGGATTAGGCCCCAGGGGATCTTTAATAATGCCAATATTCCCCCCCGCCAGCGGATAACTTCCCGTATTTCCCCTGAAGTTACGACCCGCCACAAACGCATACCGCCCGTCCTTCGTCACCGTTACAGCCACTCCCTCATTCACCTCAAAGACATTGCCCTCATTGGTTTGTGCCGAAAGCGTTAAATTCGTGTAGCGAGTTGTAGGAGCCAAATTGATCGGGTCATCACTCACCGTCAGCACCCCAAAACCGCTTCCGTCTGTGTTCGGGTTACCATTGGTAAAAACCATTTTGAGCGGGTCAGGAGTTGCAGCCAACCCCCAAGCCCCTGTAGGAGTCAATACTTTTCCAATCTGTTCGCGCCACTTACGAGGGTTAGAATTCGGTTCGCTAGGTTTGTCTTCTGGGTCGATATTCACAGCGTAAATATAACCATCTGCCGCAGTAGCAAACAGCTTGCGCCCGTCACTGCTAATCGCAATCTGGCGCAGTCCTGACTTCGCATTAACTGAGAGAGTCTGGACAACCTGGTTATAGCTTGCCGAGTCTGGATTGACATCCAGAACATAGATGCTGCCCCGCCCCGAGTCCGCGATGTAGGCATAATTATCCCAAGGGTCAATAGATATCGCCCCAGGGGATGCACCATTTGGCAAATTAATATCATCGACAGCCGTCGTAGAAGCATCAGCATCCACCTCCCGCCGCGCCAGCAAATCAACCATTGCCACCCGCCCCGACCTCTCCAAAGGTACATAGGCGCGAGTCGCATTACTGGTGACAGCTAGCTGTCCGGGACGGTCTGTCACGCTTGGCATTCCCACCGACAAATCCTTGGGAGGCTGCTGTTGCGGGCTCGGCGGAGTCGAAACTGAACTGAGAGCGTCAATTACCCTAATTTTGTCACTAGACCGCTGTGCCACCAACACCAAATCAGAAAATACAGGTTCTAACTGGAGGTCTTCAAAACTCGAACGCTTGACCACATCAGAATCAAGCTGCCCAGGGCCAAAACGCTCATTCTGCGGCCGCGACAGTGTAATTTCCGACTCGCCCAGAGGTACGCTGATAGGAGCTTTGACCGCCACCTTATAGCGGTTGTCTCCGAGTGAGCTGCTGAGTTCTGGCATGACAGTGCCAGAGTAACTCTTACCTCCCACTGAGAAGTCAACCTTCAAATCCCCGAAACTATCGCCCAGATTGCCGTTGAGACCATTTAGGAAATTGCTACCTGTCAAGAACACCACAGGTTCGCTGTTCGAGAACTCTAGTTCGGCTGACTCCAGCGACGGCGGTTCAAGGGGAACTGCTAACCCAGTGTCAGGTCCAGAGAGAACTGCCGAGACTGTAGGAACTCCTTCTGTATTCAGTTCTACCTGAGCTGTTGTAATAACGGGTTCCCCAACTTTGGGAATTCCGATCATTTCCAGCGGCTTGTTTGAAGATTGCGCCAAGTAAGCTAATAGTGAGGTTGTCGCCTCGAATTGATTCTCTGTGGCAGAGACTGCACCAATTCCACCCGTTTGCGCTCCTAAATAGCTATTCTCAAAGTAGAGGTTAGTCGAAAGGTTGATGAGTCCAGCATTTTCCTCTGTACTCGCGTTCACAATTGAACTAACTGATGGCATTCCTGCGGGCAATAACCCAATAGTATAAGTACCGCTTTGTGTCACGCCTGGAAAAGGTGGCGAAGTGGTGCGGATCATTCCGTCTGCACCCACTACCCCTGATTCCTGTATCAGCCAAGTTTGGTTCCAGCTATCAGCTTCACCTGGCAGCGACCCCTTCCGCATAAATAAAACTTCGGTGCCGACTGGTACGCCAACTGGGGCGGGAATTGCCAACTGGACGGGTATATTCAAGGGGGTGTTCCCCAAGTCCAAATTGAACCCCCCAGCAAACTCCATGCTGTCGGGGAATGGCAGTGGCAAGCCCTCGCTGCTAAGTGGTGTCAGGTTAACCGTTGTATCATGAGTTAAGGCACTAGGAGCTACCATTACTACTGAGCCGTCGCTGCCTTGCACGACTCCGCCATCAACTCCCAAAACCGCCGGGTCCATCAAAGGCGTTTTTACCCGCACTGGAACCACCTTTTCTGCTGCTCCGTCAATGACGGTGACGCTGGCAATTCCTTCACCTACAGCAGTAATTACGCCGTCTGAATTCACCTGCAATACATTGGGGTTGCTGACGAAGTAGCGAGTGCCGACAGAGCCAAATTTTAGGTCTGGAGAGTCAGTAAGGCCGGAAATTCCTACCAGTAATGAGCGCTTTACTCCTGTTGTTAAAGTCACCGCTTGCGGGTAAACATCCAAACCGTAAATCTCTGCTAGTAGCGCATTCCACTCGTCATCGTTGGCAGGAATTGGCATTTCGCCTACTCGTGCCGCAGTCACGGCTTGAATGTTGTTGTGAGAGGCTGTAAAAATTGAGGTTCCGTTGGCTAATCCTGTGACTTTTCCGAAGGGGTCAATGGGTGCTACTCCGGGATTTAATGATGTGTATGTTAAGTAAGAATCTGGCAGCACTACGCCTTTTTGGTCGGCGAAGTCTCCGAGCACAACTAATTCTGTGTTGTCTCCTGGATATAGTTGAGGGTTGCGATTGGCGAAGTCTAAGGAAAGTAGGGGGGATCCGCTGACGTTGACTGTTACTTTTGCTGGTATTCCACTGTTATAGCTGTCGCTGGCTATGAAGTCAAAGCTGGCGATGCCTGAGAATCCGGGTGTGGGTTTGAAGGTGGCTGTTTTGGTAATGGGATCGAATTTTACAGTACCGTTAATTGGGTTGAGCGTGTTGTAGGAGATGGGGTCGTTTTCGGGGTCTGTTGCTTTACCGAATTAAGGGTATAATTGTTTCCAATTCTGCATGGGTGTTGGTTGAGAATGGGGAGGTGACTGGTGGTTTGTTGGTGATGAAGCCGAAGTTGTTGTTGAGGAGAGTTTGGTCTACTGAGTTGATGATTCCATCGCGGTTGAGGTCTAGGTTAATTGTATAATTGGGGTCTGTTGCTGTGCTGCCTAGAGCGTTATTTAGGAGTTGTCTGTCTGTTGTATCAACTCGGCCGTCGCTGTTGATATCGCCTGCTACGTTCAGTTTTAGAGTGTACGCGCCACTCGATGCGCTGTTGATATTAAGCAGGTTTAAGCCAGAACGATTGATGGAAAATAGGGAATAGGTACTATTTGTATCGGTTGATGTGAGAATTGGTGTGAGTTTATCTACTTCTGGTAGTTCAGGTGACCCTTGATTATCTTTTGAGGCTACTGAAACTCCCACAAGTACGGTGTCTGAATCTGTGGAATTGAGTTCGGAATTAGTAATGCTAAAGGTGTATTGGTTCGCTGAACCTGCATTGTTATTACCTGATGCTGTTTTGGCTGTAAATGTGTAAGCGCCACCTAAATCAGTAGGTACTTTATTATTGCTTCCAGGCGGATCTATGGGCAATATAATTGGGGGTGGCAGCGTATTAAAAGCCCCTTGAATGTTAGGCCCTGGTGTCGGTGTTGGTGGAGAGTACAAGCCCAATGGGTCAAAGTCAATAATCGGCGGCAAGTCGCCATCGGGGGTGGGGGAAGTTGGGCAAGTACCCGCACCGCTATCTGCAAATAAATGTAAATTGGTCGCGTGATTAAATTTTTGGGCCCAGTCGGAAAAGTCAAAACTGAGCAGCGATAGAGAGTTGAGGAGTTGGTGCTGCGCGTCAGGGTCATCCACACCACCGGGAACTAGGGCGCTGGGGGTGATAATTCGTTCCAGGATGAATGTCTTTCGCGGGCGGCGAGTTTTTGGGGGAGAATTCTCAACCCCTTTATTCTTGCGGACTTGAAAGCCTTTTGAATGCCAACCCATACACTTAAGCCCCCGTTTAGTAGTGACCTGGAAAACCCAGGCAGTTAATTGAGTATATTAATTAACTACGTAGATTTGCAAATTAGCTAATTAAACACTACCATGTAAATCATGCAGCGATCGCAACTTGTAAACATTAGGGAATTTATTGTATTAATTAATACAGGAATTGCGCGAGTGTTGAGAAACCGGGTTTTTTACGAAAAGACGCATTGTAGACGGCAGATTCGGTAAAAAACCCGGTTTCTCGACCCCCATGCGTCCAGGACTGAAATTGCAACCTTTCTGTATAGCAAGATACAAATTGCTGACATTGCCAATGTTTTTCTGTGCAGCCTACAATTTATAACTCCCAACATCATGCAAAGTCGTGAAAAATTTGCACGCATCGAAGGTCAAGAAAAATTGTGCCCCGACTTAACTAAGGAAGAGGAGAAATCTATATCTCAAAATCCGAGTGAAGATTCTCCAACGATTCTTTATGGCCCAAAACTCAAATCAACGGTACAGTGGATACCGCACCCAGACGGCTATTGGATACTCCGCAATTCAGAAGGCGTTACTTGCTTGCAAGTTGACAATTCTGACAAAGAGGTAATGGAAAAGTTGGGCTTGAAGCCAATCAGCGATATCGCATCGGAATATGACATTACTTTGGAGGATTTGCAATACTTGCTGCGGATGCTAGCAGAAACGGGAATGTTAGAGGGAACCCAACCTCAAAAACCACCCCCAAACAAATTCAACATTCAGCAATTATTGTCTTTCCAAATTCCCCTGTTCAATCCCGATGCTTGGCTAACCAAACACACAGGTAAACTCCGCTGGATTTGGACGTGGCAATTGAGCTTTTTTCTGTGTGTTTTGATCGGTGCTTCTCTGGCTATATGGCTGGCTTTGGCTGACGAGGTTTCTGCTTCCAATCAACAGGTTTGGGCAACTGGGGAAATTACAACTCTGGTAACATTTGTGCTACTGATTATGGTAGTAGTTGGTCTGCACGAATTAGGTCACGCTTTTACTTTGAAGCACTACGGCGGTGTTGTCCCAGAAATGGGGCTGTTGTTTTTGTGCTTGATACCGGGATGCTATACAGATACTACAGATCAGTACAGTTTAGTGAGGCGGAAGCAGCGCGTTTTTGTAGTAGCAGCAGGCGTGTTGGTGCAGGTGGCTATCTGGGCTTTTTCGGTTTGGGTTTGGGTTTTTTCTAAGTCTAACTCTGGATGGCATTTTGCTAGCTATTTGCTGATGGTAGCAACGCTGGTGACTGTAGTTTTTAATCTCAACCCTTTGAATAAGTTTGATGGCTATTATTTGCTGGTTGCTTTGACTGGGCTTAACAATTTGCGATCGAGGTCTTTTCAATTTTACGCTCGTTGGCTGCGGCGAGAACACATTTGGGAAGAACCTTCAGACTGCTGGACTTTGGCTGCTTATGCTCCTTTTAGCATAGCTTATACGGTCTGGGTTTTAGGTTATCTGTTCTCTGCTGTTGTTCATTTGGTGGTGGAAAATATGCCGAGGTTTATCGATTTTTCTAAGTTTTACCTGCAGTCTGGCCTTTAAAAAAAGCGGAAAGCGGCAGACACTTTTCCCGATTGGAAAGAAGAGTGATTATTTAGGAGTGTGTCGCAATGAATGGATATCAAAAGTTAGGAATAGCGGTTGTTTATGGGGTTCTTAGCTTGGCTTTCAATGAGTTGGCAATTCCTGTACAAGCTGCTGTTCTCACGCAAACTTATACGGTAAATTTGAAGCAGCAGCCAGTTAATAGTACGCTGAATGGGGTGTTTCCTAAGTTTAATTCGCTGTTGGGGACGCTGTTAAAGGCTTATGTTACAGTTCAGTCAACGGTTAACAGCGATATCAGTATTGTTCCTGCTAGCAATTTTACTGGTACGGCGGTAACGAGTGCTCAGATTGCTGTGAATTTACCGAGTTTAAAAGCTGACCCCAATTTGGTTCTGAGTTTGTTTGCAAATCCGCCGGAAATGAGTATTGAATCGGGGGCTGCAGGGGCTAGAGGTGGGAGTGCGATGGTACGAGTTTCAAGGAGTTACAGTTCGCCGCAGTCTCTAAATATGTTTAGTGGGTGTGCGGGGGATTTAATTGCTGCTAGCATTGCGGCAATGGGTACTGTTAAAGTTTTAGGAACGCCTGCAACTGGAACTTATGCGGGTACAGTCGCGGCTGATTCAACACTTACTCTCGCCTATGAGTACGAGTCTGAGTCGGAAACTGTGCCGGAACCTACTACGATCGCAGGTGTTGGTTTAGCTTTTGGCTTGGGGTGCTGGTGGAAGAGGAAGGTGGGGAAAAGGGATTTTAAATAAGATGAGCTGCATTTGTCCGCCACACAGAAAAGCCCTGCCTTTGGCAGGGCTAATTTCAAAGTTTAGAGTTATTAGCAGACAGAGAGGATATGACCCCCCTGCCTCCTCTAACCCGCTCTTAGAACGTGAAAGTAGTTCTCAGGGTACCAATGATGGTGTCATCATTACGGCGATTTTGATCGGGATTCGTCACCCAAATCACGCCCGGAGTAACAGAAATGTTGTCCGAGAGCTTGAATTTGTAGAACCCTTCAAAGTGCCACGACTGGTCATTTGTGAAGCCCCGCAAATCGCTCGGAACCTTAAGTTTATCCAAGTAAGGCTCGCGACCTACCACGAACCCTAGCAAGTTGCCTTCTTTCCCGAAATCTGGCAAAGCCAAGGTGACAGCGTAATTCCAAATTTTCGCATCGCCGATGCCGAGAATGCGAGCATGGGTTAAACCAGCCCAGCCGCCAATGATAAACCTCGGGCTCAGCCGCAACGAAGCCTGAGCACCGTAGGAGTTGCTGACCACTTTGCGAGCGCGGAAGGAGGTGCCATCCTCGTAGGTAAAGCCGTCACTCAAAAAGCCGAGAGAATTAGCCTCGTTGGTACCGGTGAAACCGCCGGGGACGCTGGCCCCGGAACCGTTGTCAAACCCAAAGTTACCCCTGCCAAAGTAACCGTGGTTGTAGTTGAAAGCAACTTGCAAGTTGCGTCCGGGGGTAAAAGTCAACTGACCCATCGCCGCGTAGTCGCCATTCGTCAAGCCTGCACCCTTGCTAGGATTGGCTGCATTTGACGCCAAATAACCGAAGGACAGAGAAGTCGGGCCGAACACGCCACCCAGCAAGCCCCTGCCGCCGAAGGCGTAGTCAAAGCCGATACCTGAGCCACCGCCCAAGCGATAAATCGGGTTCCGCTGTCCAAAGGCGCTCAATGACCCGTTACCGCCGTCAAAGTCTTCAAAGTAAGGGTTGACAGTCGGCATAATGTCGTCCCAAACGCCAGCGTTGGCTATCAGGCTAACGTTCAGTCGCTGACCGACGGGGAACTTGTATAGCAAGGTGTCGAGGGCAACAACGTTGTCGGTTCTGCCGACGACATTCCAAGTTTGAGTGCCTTCGCTGGTCAACCCTAAGTTCAAGGGTTGACCGTTGCCTACCTGAAGCCTCGTCAGCAGCAAGTCTCTGCCGGTGAAGCTAGTGTTTAAATTCAGACGTACCCGCTGTTGGAAGACAGCTTCGTTGTTGTTGCTGCCTCTTCTGCGCTTTGAGCCCAGAACGTTAACACCGCCAGTCAAGGCACTAAAGTCCCTAAAGTCGTCGGTGAGGGCAAAAATTGCTTCCCCGGTCAGCTTGGTAGTAGTTGAGAATTGGTTGGCTTCGAGTTCGGCTGTCCGAGCTTCCAAAGCATCGACGCGGCCGCGCAGGGTTGCCAGTTCCGCTGCAAATTCTTCTTGGAGCCGTTGGAGGGCTGCCAAGTCATCTCTCGTAGCGAAGTTGCCACTGCCTGCTCTAATGAGCTCGCTCACCTTGTCTAAGCAAGCATTTAAACCGGCTGCGAATTCGTAGCGGGTCATTGCCCGGTTGCCGCGGAATGTGCCGTCGGGATAACCGGCAATACAGCCGTAGCGCTCGACTAGGGATTGGAGTGCTTGGAAAGCCCAGTCTGTGGGCCGCACGTCGGAAAGTTGAGATACTGAGGTAACTTGACCTTCAGTTTCGCTGCCGGCAGCACCTTCGGTGGTGTACTGGTTGAGCTGTTCTAATGTGGCGGCTGGGTTTTGCTCTTGTGGTGCTGCAGTTTGGGCTAAAGATTCAGCCGGTTTTGGCAAACTTGGTTCTGCCGACTCTGCCACTGCCGGGGCTGGAGTTTCTAATTGAACTGCACCGATTTGCTCTGGGAGAGCGGTAGCTGCTGGGGCTGGAATTTCTAGTTGGGCTGCCGGGGCCGAATTTTCTACTGGTTGAGCGACTGCTGGCTCAACTGCGGCTAAAGATTCACTTGTAGGTTGTGATGCCGCTTGGGGATCTTCCTCAGCAGGGGCTGTGTTGGATCCGACGAGCGCACTTTCAGTTGCAGGCGTGGCCACATCTGCCATCGCTGCCTGGGTTTCGCTGCCAGCGACTTGGGAAATTTCTTCTACTGGCTCGGAGGCTGCAGTTGTTTCGGAAACAGCAGCTAAAGCATTTAGTTTCGCTTCGGAGGTTTCAGCGGTTTCAGCTTTGGCGGCAGCGGGATTGAGCGCATCAGCAGCCTGCTGAGCGTCTGCTGCCATCGCGCTCGAAGAAACTACTAGGGTAGCTCCTAAGACTGCTGGGCTGATTAGTAAGTAACTCCACAAAAATTTCGACATATTCACTCTCATCCTCACACCGATTACAGAGAAACTTTTTTAGTCTTCTATGTGGTCAGTCGTTGCTCAACTAGCATACTCTAAAAAGAGACCTAAAATTCACTTTTTCTTTTGATTCTTTCGGGCTGACCGAGTATATAGATGTGACTGACGGCTGCACAGAGCCTGTTTTTTTACCTGTACTCAACGGCGTCAAAACCATACCAGGCTTGGGCTGTGGATTGATTTGACTGCTGACACTAGATAGCGCCCGATCGCCTCTTTACTTTTTAGCACAGCACGCCCGACTCGTCTAGGCTGATTCGACTTTAACATCCAAGCTGTGTCCTAGAACGCTAAAGACTTGGCGGTGATCGAATAGTTCCAACAAATCGGCGTTGATTTTATTGTGAGCTGCTTCTTGCCGCAAAATTTTCATCGCTGCCTCTGTTCGCAGAGCTCGCTTGTAGGGGCGATCGCCTGCTGTCAGGGCATCGTAAATATCGGCGATCGTCATCAATTGCGCTTGAATTGGAATTTCTGACTTGTTTAAACCTCGCGGATAGCCTGTGCCATCGAGTTTTTCGTGATGTCCGTAGGCAATGTCTGGAATATTTTTTAAATCCTTTGTCCAAGGAATTTGTTTCAGAAACTCGTAAGTGTGAGTTACGTGAAATTCTATTGACGATCGTTCTTCCGGCGTCAGGTTGCCCCTTGACACCATCAATTGCAATATCTCGTCTGGGTTCAGCAGGGGTTTCCTTGCCCCATCTATATCTCTGTAAGTTTGTCGAGCAATCTCTCGCAGTTGAGCTAGGGGTTCTGCTGCCAAAATGTGAGGCTCGTTTGCCTCTAGCAGCACTTCCCAGTATTCTGCTAATCGGGTTTTCGCCTCTGCTAGCTTAGTGTCTAGCTGTTCGATTTCCTGGCATTGAGCGCACTCTGGCTCCTGGCTTGGGTGTTTTCGGTAGGCTGAATGCTCCAGCAAGTATTTATATTTAGACTGGACGCATTCCATTTCCATCGTCCGTTGAGCTAAGCCAAAGCGGTGGCGAATGATTTCTAGCTGTGCGGGGTAGAGCTTTTTCTGTTTGGTCAAAACTGCTTCGGGCACTCCAATTTTGCCAAAATCGTGCAGCAGGGCGGCGTAGCGAAGTTCTTGAATTTGGCGGTTGTTAAAGTAAATAGAGCGCAGTCCTCCGCTGCTGACGGTGTTTACTTCTTCTGAAAGGCGTACTGTCAGGGCTGCTACTCGTTCTGAATGGCCGTAGGTACAGGGGTCTCTGGCTTCTATGACTTGCACCGAGGCTTTGACGAAGCCCTCGAACAAATGTTCTATGCTGTCTTGAAGTTGATTGCGCTCGATCGAGATGGCTGCTTGAGAAGCGAGCGATCGAACTATCCTTTCTTCCCACTCCGAATACTGCTGCGTCGCTTCCCAGGCATTGTCTGCTGTCAGCACCGTATCTGCCTTTGTTTTGCGGTTGATCAGTTGCAGTACACCTATTGTCTCCCCCTGTCGGTTTTGCATCGGCAGTACCATTACCGAGCAAGTGCGGTAATTAATATCCCTGTCAAAACTGGTATCTAGCCGGTAGGGTACGCCGGGGGGTAAGTCGTAGGCATCAGACAGGTTCAAACTTTGACCTGTAATTGCCACGTATCCCGCCAAGCTTTTGTCTGTCAGTGGCAGAGCAAACTCCTTAAACGACAGGCTTGGTTTAGAACCGTTTTGCGCTACCTTGAACAGCAGCTTAGGTGTTTCGTCGCTGTGATCTACTAAGTAAACACTGCCAGCATCGCTGTAGGTGATTTCTCTACTTTTGGATAAAATTAAGTTTAACAAGTCGCCCAAATCTTGGGCGCTCGACAGAGCCGCGCCAATATCTAAAAGCTTTTCTATCAGATGGGTTTTTTCTGCCGCAGCAGACTCGTTCTTGAACTCTGGCTTTTCAAATACGATCATGGTCGGATGATGGGGAATAGCCTTTTATACATTGAACGTTTGGCCTCTCGACTTTTTAGCACCCGATTCTCACCCCCAGTCGATTTTTTATTGGCCAGCTTTCCGCGAGCGGGGCCTGTTGTTGCGCCAACGGACACTCTTTTAATCTAGCGTAGAAATCTCTTGGGCTAGCGCAAAGTCTTTCTCAGTTAAGCCTCCGGCATCGTGAGTTGTCAAGTTAAGTGTAACTTTATTATAGGAAATTTCTATATCGGGGTGATGTGCTGCGGCTTCTGAGGGGGCGACCAACTTATTTACAAAGGCGATCGCTTCTATAAAATCTTTAAATACACGGGTAGAGCGCAGTTGTTTGCCTTCAACCGTCCAGCCTGACAATTGACTGGCGCGCTCTTGAATTTCAGTATTGTTAAGTAGCTCAGCCATAATTTTTTTCTTTGGGATTAGCAATGGCAGATTAACTGCCCACCTGTAGAAACCCGGACCAAAAACTATCCGCTCTCACCAATAGCGTTTAGTCTCAAGTTTTCCTACTCAAGATTTAACACTATTTGAGGTGAGAGCGGTCTAGCGGGTCTTCAGATTAGAACCTGACTGCCGGGAGAATCCCTAGCTCAGCCTGGTTCCCCGTGGAAGTCGTTTCCCGTTGGAGACGACGGCTGACTGCTAGTGAGCGGCCCCGGCGCACAGCCGGTAGTTTCCAATCTGATGACCCATGCGTTTACTACTTTCTATCATGGGCATCACCTCCAGGTTTAGCTAAATGGCTTAATATTGGAACGCACATCACCTAAATACAAGATTTAAGGTGATGATTTGTGCGCTAGCCATTGCCAGCGTTACCGAAAGAACTTGCGTTCTGAGTATCATTCCAGTAGTCACAATTATCAGAATAACACAAGAAATTAGAAGTGGGGGAGGCAAATTGAGAATTTTGCAAGATCGGCGGAAATTACTGCTGCTGCAAGCTCTTTGATCGATCTCTACAGCAAGCGGGCGATCGCTGTTTCAGCCATTTGCGGATATGTTCTTCAGAATCCGCGCTGTGCGGCTATCAGGTGCATGGCAACTGAGGCTGCGGGGAAAGGCCGATCGATTTCTAGCCAGATGGAGAGTTCACCAGATATAGAGACACGAGTTGTTCTAGCTGCAGGCAGAGTTTGTTTTTGTACAAAATCAACTTTTTTTAGGGCGCTAATTCGATCGAATCCTGGAAACAAAAAGCTCCCGCCACCAGGCAGGAGCTTTTTAAGCATTAAGGGTAAAGCCTAAACTGCTTTATCTTACCCTTTTAAAATGTTGGAATTTTTGATATTTCGCCCAGATTACAGAGCGTTACCGCGAGGCAGAACTTCTTCAGGGAAGATGAAGTTTTCGTGAGGTTGGTCTGTCGGAGCCATCCAAGCACGAATGCCTTCGTTAAGCAGAATGTTCTTAGTGTAGAACGTTTCAAACTCAGGATCTTCAGCAGCGCGTAATTCTTGTGATACGAAGTCATAGGCGCGCAGGTTTAATGCTAAACCGACAATGCCAATGGAACTCATCCACAAGCCTGTGACAGGTACGAACAGCATGAAGAAGTGCAACCAGCGCTTGTTGGAGAAGGCAATTCCGAAGATTTGCGACCAAAAGCGGTTAGCTGTAACCATCGAGTAGGTTTCTTCTGACTGAGTTGGGTTGAAGGCGCGGAAGGTGTTTGAGCCTTCGCCGTCTTCAAACAAGGTGTTTTCTACGGTTGCACCGTGGATAGCGCACAACAGCGCACCGCCCAAGATGCCTGCAACGCCCATCATGTGGAAGGGGTTGAGCGTCCAGTTGTGGAAGCCTTGCAGGAATAACAAAAAGCGGAAAATTGCTGCGACGCCGAAACTGGGGGCGAAGAACCAGCCTGATTGACCCAATGGGTAAAGCAGGAACACCGAAACAAACACGGCGATGGGGCCGGTGAATGCTAGGGCGTTGTAGGGACGGATGCCGACCAAACGGGCGATTTCAATCTGACGCAGGCAAAAGCCGATCAGTGCGAAGGCGCCGTGGAGGGCGACGAATGTCCACAGCCCACCGAGTTGGAACCAGCGGGTGAAGTCCCACTGTGCTTCGGGGCCCCACAGGAACAGCAGGGAGTGTCCGAGGCTGTTGGCTGGGGTGGAGACTGCTACGGTAAGGAAGTTGGCTCCTTCGAGGTAGGAGCTTGCCAAACCGTGGGTGTACCAGGATGTGACGAAGGTGGTGCCTGTTAACCAGCCACCGATGGCTAGGTAGGCGCAGGGGAATAGCAGGATGCCAGACCAGCCTACGAAGACGAAGCGATCGCGTTTGAGCCAGTCGTCGAGTACATCAAATATGCCTCTTTCGGTCTGGGCGCGTCCGACTGCGATTGTCATTTACGGAAATCTCCAAATGGATATAATTACAACGGACGTTGTTCTAGTCACAACTTCCCACCTCATAGCTCTGCTGTAGCATAAAATGAGTGGATTGTGAGTATAATTTACGTTTCTTTACCGCTGATGATGATTATAAAGGGAAATCTTTACAATAGCAAGAGCGAATTTTAAGTTTTGAGTAAGTTGGTAGTTCTGACGGGCAAGGCAATAGATAAACTGGGTTTCGGAGCTCAGGGCAATTGCTCAAAGCCG
>NZ_JAUBUJ010000003.1:82525-88151 GCF_036705405.1 Microcoleus sp. B13-B6 | reverse complement strand
GAAAATGATTGAGCAACCGGGTTTCTCTCTCAATCAAGTATGAGAGAATCCGGGTTTCGGAGCTCAGGGCAATTGCTCAAAGCCGGAAAATGATTGAGCAACCGGGTTTCTCTCTCAATCAAGTATGAGAGAATCCGGGTTTCGGAGCTCAGGGCAATTGCTGAGCATGAAAATGAGTGAGAAACCGCTGGTTAAAAACTAGAGATTGCTAGCGATCGACATTTTGAGTGAATTTAGCACCCAGAGGCTAAACGGCAAGCCCCCTATTCCCTCAACCTAGTGGGGAATTACTTTTTTGACATACTCCCCTGCCTAAAGGCGAGAGGATTCTTAACACTTCATCGACCAATGCTACCGAAGTAGTCTTACGAGCGCCTCCATGTTCATTTTAAGTCGTGGCAATGCCCTATCCCGACTATATGTATCGTTTTGTTTGAAAAACATTAACAATACTTTGTTTTGCTTCCCGGTTGGATTTTAACCATTGCCCTTGGGTCTTTCCCTATTACTGGATCAGTCCCGGTTTCAACTCAAGATGAGTATATATCGCTGCAATCTTAGGTGGGGATTTCAACCAATTAAACTATAGCATAAAGCCGTCCTAAAAGGACGGGGCTTGCATCCCATTTTCTCGGTCAATCAAAATCCGCCTCAATGATTCAACAAAAATGTTGTCTTGGCTGTCATATTCGGTAAAGAACTGCTTACGATTGGGCGTTTTACGATTTGGCGTTTGCGGTGGCTTTACCTGTAATCATTTTAGGTTAAATCCTATAGATTTAACTAGGTTTATCACAAACGGTTACGAACCCGCAAGACTTAGGAACTGTCACAAGGGCTTTAGGGCGGTCTAGCCCCACAGCATCACCCACCAACTAAACGATAAACATCGGAACATCGGGACTTTTTAGTTGCCAAATTAAATAATTTGACAGCTTACTCGACAGCACCTAAAGCTTTTAGCAAGGATTTTTGCCCTTGAGTTAAACCTGTAACGCCCTTGATATTCATGCCTTCATAAATTCTTGAAGGGGAGAGATTTTTTCCATACTTCTGCATTTCAACCGTTGAACATTCAATCGTTTGTTCGCGGCCATCTCTAACTAAATTATGACTATTTTCTCTTGGTCTACTAAAAACCGATTTGGCTAAATTAGATCCAGAAAAGTTGACTTGGTACAGATTAATACCCCTCATATCTGCTTGCCAAATAGTGATATCAGAAAAATCAGCGCCCGTTAAATCTAGTTGAAGTTGACATAATAAATTGAAGATATTACCAGCCCCATATCCGGGTGCTACACCCTGCTCTGCTAATTTGATTAAAATGTAATTTAGTTTTTCCGCTAACTTTTCGGTGGTGTTGTACGTAACTAGGAGTCGGGAAATTAAAGGCGTAACAATGGCGCTAATTTGATTTTTTCTGACCGACTCTTCGGCTGTAGCTTTAATCAGAGCATAGTTTTGAAGAAAAGGAAACAAGGAACAAGAGGATGTAGAACTATTGCACTCTTCTCTAGTAATTTCTTGGTAGAGTTGCTCAATTATTTTTTCTGTGATATAATCTCTGATTAATGGCTGCTGAGTGAAGCCAAAAATACTTTTTTCCGGGACTTGAATTGCGGCTTGTTCAATGAGAGAGCGCCACTGGAGAGATTCTAAGCTTTCTAATAATTCTGCCTGGAAAACTGGCGGGACGATATCATTTAGAAGTTCTGTCGGCAAAACTGGTTCTCGGTTAATCGCTAACCAGTAAAAAATTTGTTTTTCTATCGGAGATAAGCGATTAAATAGTTCATCTAACCAAAGGCGAATCCCATTAAAAATAGTTTCTTCTTGTTCTAAGAAATCTCGAATATTCCCCGCAAATAAATCTTGGATGGAACTCGCTGCTATTTTTAAAGCTATAGGATTACCTTGGTAGCATTTTATTAGTTCCGCTTCTTCAGCAGGGGTTCCTATTAAAGACTTAAGTTTGAGGATTTCCTTGGCTGCGACTGGTGCTAAACCTTGCAGTTGCAAGAATCGGACGGGTAAAGTTGCTCCGGTTAAAGATGCAATTTCTCTCGCTTTTTCTCTGCTGACAATTAGCACGCAACTTTGGTGATTGGTTTCAGCAATTTGTCTCAGAAGTTGGCTGTAGTTAGAGAATCCGTCGCGGTAAGTGCCTGCATAGCTACCACTCTGGCAAAGGAAGTCTAAATCATCAAGGATAATCAGACACCGATGCTGCTGTAAATACTTGATAAGAAGAGAGATGCGTTCGCCTACAACCTGGGGTAAATCGGTAGTTTGATCCTGTGATAAAAATTGGATAATTTTAGCTAATTCTTCGGGTAAAGGTGAACTATCTTGCAGGCTTTTCCAGATGACAAATTCAAATTCACCTTGAATTTCTTCTGCTAACTTTACCGATAAAGCAGTTTTGCCAATTCCGCCCATACCGATCAGGGTAATTAAGCGGCAACGATCTTGTAAAATCCAATGTTTAAGGGTAGCTAATTCTTGAGTACGCCCGTAGAAAATAGAAACGTCGATCGCCTCTGATAAATTGTGGTGGGTTTTTGTTATTAGGGAAGGATTTGGGAAGGCGATCGCTTGTTCCTCTGGATAACGTTTTAAGCCCAAAGCTTCCCAAAGGTGACAATTAGCCCAACAATCGGGCAAATTTGGTGATGTGGTTTTCGGTGTTTTATCTGGAGACGGGCGTGTACATGATTCAAGGATTGAGTGAATATTGCGTTTTGTGACTTGAGTTCCCAATGCCAGAGAAATTGTTCGCCATAATTGGGAACCGATATCTTTTAAGTAGTCGGCATCGTATCCTGATGTATCCGCCATGTTTTGATAAGACTGTCCTTGCCAAGATTGGCGGAATACTAGGTCTTGAACGTCGTTTAAGTGGCCTGGTTTGAGTAGGGTGTCTAAAATTGCTAAGGCTTCTTCGAGAGTCATTAGCTGTGACTGTAAAACAGTGACTAAGTAATTACTCTTATAGACTATCACTTTTTCTGACTCTTGTTACTTTTTTTTACTTTAGTTATTAAATCTTCATATAAAATTCTGGCCTTTTCTGACTTTTTCCCACTGTGAGGGCTGAGGTGAGAAGGTTATTGTGTAACTACGAACTAAAGGACTCGTGAGCATAAGGTAAGTATGAAAAAAATCTGTAAATTGCCAACGATGTAACACCTTCTCTTATCACGAAAACTTTGGAAATTAGTATCGAGTCACTAAATTAACAACCTATCATTCAGAGAGGAACTGAAATGTTCACCCATAAACATCCAAAATCTCCATACAATATTCTTTCTTTTGACGGTGGCGTAATTCGTGGTCTTTTAACGGCGGTTTTGCTAGAAAAGCTAGAAGAAGATCTACAGGAAAAGAATCCCGAAAAGGAATTAAAAGATTACTTTGATATCATTGCCGGAACTTCCACAGGTAGCCTGATTGCTTGCGGAATAGCTAGTGGACTTTCCGCCAAACAACTGAAGGGATTTTACCTAGAAAATGGCATGAAAATTTTTCCTAATTTCAAAGAGACTTTGAAAGTTTGGTTGGGTGAGGTGATTCAGGAAAATATTGACTTCAGCAAATTAGATCCTTTACATCTATTTTGTCAAGACGATAAGAATGACAAGAAATTTATGCTTCAACCTTTCTCCGATGGCCAAGGTCTGGAGGAGGTAATCAAAAGTGTATTTGGCTGTCAGGAATTTGGTCAATTGCCAAAATTAGTAGTCATCCCAAGCTACGATGTCTATAATCACGATGCTGTAATCTTCAAGAACTATCGAGAAGAGTATAAAACAATGCCAGTGTGGGAGGTTTGTAGAGCATCGTGCGCTGCACCTATGGCTTTTCCAGCTCACGTTACCCAGAATAAGGAATTTCTTAAATCTCTTAAAGTAAAGGCAAAAACAGCTACAAAAGCAGGGAAAGAGACAACTATAAAAATCCCGGATGAAGGTATCCCTTTAATTGATGGCGGTGTTGTTGCCAATAACCCTGTACTTTGTGCAATCGCCGAAGGACGCAAACAATTTAAAGATTTTCCTTCTGTAGTCGCTTCTTTTGGTTCTGGTATGGCTTTGAATCGGATTACAGTTGAAGAAGCGAAAGAGTGGGGTAGCTTGAATTGGGTAAGCATAGTCAAAGGTATCCCGATGCTAGATGTATTGTTTGATGGTTCAAATGATGCCAATGATTATGTTGCCAAAGAATTACTTGACGGAGAGAGCGAATACTTCCGCTTTCAACCGCTTCTGACAGAGAATGTTAAGGCTTTTAGTGCCGATCCAGATAATCTCTATTTATTGGTTGAGATAGCAGAAGAATTCCTTAAAACTAAGGAATGCAAGGAGGATATGAGTAAGCTTGTTAAATCTCTGACATCGCATCATTCCTTATTGGATTCTATGCGGGAGGTAATTCCTTATTTGAGTCAATTGTAAGATCACTATTGAGTCAAGATCAGAAAATTTATTCCCCTGCAAGGATTTCTGGCCTTCTCTGAGAGAAATTAGCCCACTAATTTCGATCTGACTTACGCATAAAGTCCTAGAAACTTGGTTTTTTACGAAAATACTTCGTTGAAGGCCACAGATTCAGTAAAAAACCCGGTTTCTTTAGTCGATATTGATGTTGAGTTACAGAAATTCCAACATCATTCATTTCAACAAATTTTAATTCTTGAGGTAAACTACCATGGCTACTTCTGATATAAAATCTGGTCAATTGGATAACAATGACATTATTTTTCCAGTTCCCCCTGAGCTTAGTGGCTTCACGCGGGCTGATGAATATGACTTGAATACAGATGCGATCGGGGAAGCACTCAAGCTTGCTCTTACAACTACAGATCCAAACAGCAAATATGATCCGTTTCTGCAAGTTATAGATGTCAATACGGGTCGGGTGGTTGCTGATTCAGACGATGGATCTTCAGAGAGTCTAAACTCATTGATTGAAGCCGGTCAGCCTGCAGGAAATATTGATTTAGTTGACGATCCGACAATTCCTAATTCTTTGACAATTGACGGCAGCGCCAAGTACAAAGTCCGCGTCACCAGCGTGAATTCATTTACCAGCTCGTCGTCTACTTATCCCTACAGTTTGCGGGCCAGCGTTCCTAATGGTAATGTTAGTTTAGTTGCGAGAGGTAGCAACTTCAGCAGCAGCCCTCTAACGGGCAACTCTATTACCTTCGCTGGTAAATTGGAGAGCGCCAAAGACTTTACTTTTCCGGTCAAGGCTCCCAGTATTGGCAACACACTTGCGGATGAATTTCAAGTAAAAATATCCTCGGTGGGCGAACCGATCAAAATTTCCCTCAGCAGCACGACAAATGGCTTTGACCCTTATGTGGAAGTTGTCAACGCTAATACTGGGGAAGTTGTTGACTTCAATGATGACGGTGGCGGTGGTAAGAATGCGCTGCTTTCTGTCCCGTACCAAGCAAATACTGAATACAGAATCCGTGTCAGCAGTAAAACTGCATTAGCTTCCTCTGCTGATTACAGCTTACAGGTCAGCACTTCTTCTGGCAATACTGTCACTTTGACCCCCCGCAGTGGTGACACCGGATCATCGTCGAACAGTGGCGGTAACGGAACATCGACAG
>NZ_JAUBUJ010000003.1:69571-82425 GCF_036705405.1 Microcoleus sp. B13-B6 | reverse complement strand
CTAATTTGAATACCGGAACATCGACAGCTAATTTGAATACCGGAACATCGACAGCTAATTTGAATACCGGAACATCGACAGCTAATTTGAATACCGGAACATCGCCACAGATTTTCGGTACACCTGTAGATATCGCAACACCAACAATTAATGCCCCCGGCTCAGGCAATCCTACTGGGCAATCAGCAAACACTGTTACGGGTCTATTTTACAACCTCTCAGACAGTAATGATGATATTTTGCTGTTCTCACTGCCCTCGACTGCTACTGGTAAACAAATCTTAGCCCTATCTGGCAGCGATAAAATTACCGGCACCAGCGGCGCTGATACAGTTAACGGAATGCAAGGAGCCGATACAATTGACGGAGGTGCGGGTAATGACTGTTTATCCGGCGGTAAAGAGTCAGATTCCCTTGAAGGTGGTGCTGGCAACGACCAAATATTAGGCAACAATGACAACGATACTCTTACCGGAGGAGAAGGCAATGATACTATCCGGGGCGGTAAAGAGAAAGATAGCCTAACTGGTGGTGCTGGCGACGACTTTCTCTATGGCGATCGCCATCAAGATTTTCTCACCGGTGGCGATGGAAACGATACATTTGTCTTAGGTGGGGGACAGATAGCCGCAACCAGTTTAACAGATGCAGATGTGATTACAGACTTCAAGACTGGCGACAAAATTGGTCTCACCGACGGGAATACATTTGGCGGCCTCTCCTTTGAAAATGTCAGTTTGACTCTGACTGGACAACCTGCTGTCAATTCTATAGCAATTAAAGTTAAAGCCGACTCCAGTTATTTGGGTATCGTTCAAGGGGTAGCGCAAAGCGCTTTGACGGCAAATGCTTTTGTGATTCTGTAGCATGGGCTTTGTCCACTCTATTTGAGTGAAATTAATCGCGATCGCCTTTGAGTTTGAGAGGAGGCGATCGCACTTGTATTCTTCCTGTTCGAGGGGCGATCGCACTCATCACCATGTGCCAGTTGCGTCCATGACCACGAATTTCAAAGGTGGTACCCGCCACGTGATTTATCCGTGGGCTCAATCCAAAATCTAAAATCTAAAATCCTCAAGCCCCCGAATTGATCTCGCGCAAGTCAATCCAAAATCTAAAATCTAAAATCTAAAATCGAATGACTGTCCTCATCTTCCCCATCCCCCCATCTTTTCCATCCCATCATCCTCTTCTGCTCCTCAGCACCTATACTTAAAATTGGGATCTTACAGTTAATTTTTTTAAACCGAATGTTCAGCATTGACATCATTGTGAAAAATACGCCCGTCTCGCTGTCGGTGCAGCGGAAGTTGGAGGAAGACGCTGAGACTGTTTACCAGCAGGTACTGGCGGCGATTCGCAACTCCCAACCGCAAATTTTGGAACTCACCTGCGAGAAAAATCCTGAGAAAAAGGTGGCTGTACTCAGCAGCGAGATTTCTGGGGTGGTGGTTTCTCAGAAATCGGGGGCGTCATCTACAGGCAGATCCCCTGGTTTTGTCTCGATGACAGCAGAATGAGGGCTGGGGGTGTTGGTGCCGATATGAGCCAGTCAGCCGTTGCTGTGCGGGATTTGGGTTTTTGCTGGCCGTCGGGCGATCGAGTGTTGCAAGGTTGCTCTCTGGATGTACCCAAGGGCGAGTTTTGGATGCTTTTGGGCACTAACGGCAGCGGCAAGTCTACGCTGTTGAGGCTGATGGCTGGGCTGCTGCACCCCCAGTCGGGAGAAATTGACCTGGGCGGGCGCGTGGGTTTTGTGTTCCAAAACCCCGACCACCAATTGGTGATGCCGACGGTGGGTGCGGATGTGGCTTTTGGTTTGGTGGAGGAAAAGCTTTCTAATGTTCAGGTGCGGGCGAGGGTGGCGGAGGCTTTGGAGGCTGTGAATTTGCTGGATTTGCAGCGGCGGCCGATTTATGCTTTGAGTGGAGGCCAGAAGCAGCGAATTGCTCTTGCTGGGGCGATCGCCCGTCACTGCGAAATTCTGCTGTTGGACGAACCGACGGCTTTGTTAGATCCTGATTCTCAGTTGGATTTGGTGGCGGCGGTGCAGCGGTTGGTGAAAAATCGCGGGATTACGGCTTTGTGGGTGACTCACCGTTTGGATGAGTTGAATTATTGTGATGGGGCTTTTTTGTTGGAAAAGGGCGAGGTGGTCGATCGGGGAGATCCGGCGCGTTTGAAGCAGCGGTTGATGCAAAGTCAAGATGTTTAGGTGTTAAGCAATGCTTGAATTAAGTCATTCGGCGATTGAAATCGCTTCTACAGAAACGAAGTCTGCCTCCGCAGACTAAGAGGATGGCGGTACGCCAAATCAATCTCGCAATCCTCGATCGCGCAACCAAGCATCTGCCCAAATTGTATCGGCTTCTGACAGCGCTGGTATGACTTCCCAGTTGCGATAATCTATCTTGAGGTCGTAACTTGCTATGTCATAAATTTGATTGAATAATTCCTGCAAATTGATTATAGGTTCGGTATCGCCCGATCGCAGTGGTAAAGGAAAAGCAGGCAGCGGGTTCTGCACGTTAAAAGCGTACAAATCTGCTCTGGGACGGCGATTTCCCCGACACACCAAAACGCTATAGTGGCTTTCAATGTCATTGCCAATAACTGGCATTCTTTGACCGCGCCGCAATAAATCTATTTCAATTAAATGAGTGCGACTGGATAAAATTTCTTCTCGCTTTTCTTCGTACATTTGTCGCCCTTTTCCTGTGCGCTTATTGCTAGGCGAGAGGAGTTCAATCAGGGTGATTAGTTCTTGGTTTCCTCTTTCTCTAATTTCTAAATAGCCTTCCCGAACCTGGTAGGGCATGGGAATATTTACTGTCAAGGGTTGTGTTGGGGGCGCTGCAATGGCTACGTTTGATGTGATTAATTCGGTTGTAGTTCTTGGCTGAATTACGTTTACATCAGGAATGCCAATTGATAAATTGTCGTCAGCGGTTTCATAGATTCTCACTTCCAACGAGACTAAATACTTAGGACGCAGTTGGGGAGACAAAAATCTAAAAATTTCACTAATTAACAAGTGATGTAGGGCAGGCCAGAGTTCAGGATGCTCTAAATACGGGTCCATACCGGGGAAGGGAGATGGCATTGATGTGACTCCTTGACTCAAATCTATTTCCAGTTTAGTTGAATATTTGTGGAACAGGCATCTTGCCTGTTTCTTGGGCGGGCAAGATGCCCACCCCACAACATATTTTAATGTTTGTGGAACCGGCATCTTACCTGTTGTTCACACTTTTCAACGCTTAAACTTCGATCGACAATTGTGCCGGAATTGGAACGCTGTTTTCATCTAACACAGACACCGCATTTAGGAAAACAATTGTATGCGGGACTGCGGGCATTAAGCGGCGCAGTGCATTTAGGTAAGATTCGGCATCGGGGCGGCGGGCGAAACGGGCGACTGTTAAGCGCTGACAGTTGGGGAGGTGGCGAATTATGCACCAAGGTTGAAGTCGATCGCGATATGTCGGTTGTTTTGGTATCATAGGAAAATCCTTCCCACTTTTGTGGGTGGTGAATGAAAGGCGATCGCCCTTGATTTCTCAGGTCCGAGGGCGATCGCTTATTTATGTTTTATATTAAACTCGAATACTCGAGTGTTGTCAAGAGGGAATGGGACGAATTAGGCTGCGAGTTCGAGAATTTGCTCAAGAGAAGGGTTGGAATCTGACAGAAGTATCCAAAAGAACAGGTATTCCATATACCACGATCATTACCTATGCCAATTCTCCAGGCATGGCTACCGTTGACTACACAGCTTTGGACAAGATGGCCCGTGCGTTCGATATTGCGATCGAAGATTTAGTTGAGATTTTGGAACAGTAAACTGATTTGTCAGCGGGAAGATGGGATTAATTCGGTTGCGGGTTCGAGAACTAGCTGAGGAAAAGGGTTGGACGCTCAAAGAAGTCTCTGACAGAACGGGAATTCCCTACAGCACGGTTAAAAAATACGCCCAAGCTCCCAAAATGGCAACGGTGGACTATACGGCTTTGCAGAAACTTGCTGCTGTCTTCGATGTGATGGTGGAAGACTTGGTTGAGGTTTTGGAACGGTAAACTGATTTGTGATTTAGTTTTTGCACTTCTTGCAACAGTCCGTCGGGGGTTGAAACCCCCGCCTCAAAGCTCAAGTCGTCTAAAGACGACTGAAAAGGCGATCGCTCTCCGCTTCAATCCTTTTTTGCAACAGTCCGTCGGGGGTTGAAACCCCCGCATCAAAGCTCAAGTCGTCTAAAGACGACTGAAAAGGCGATCGCTCTCCGCTTCAATCCTTTTTTTTAAATTTTGAATCAATCATTTCTTCAGTCCACAAAGCGTGGACTTTCGTTTTGAGGCAGGGGTTTAAACCCCTGCCGGAATGTCGCAACAAATGCAAGATATTTGTTCGATGCCCTCCCAAAGTTCAGAAAGGGGTAGAGTTTGTCCGGTTACAGCTTGTCGCCAGGATGTGCGAAAGCTTTCTCCTGAAAAATCTGTGTCTGCTTCGGGCGTGATTTGGTTTTCTAGAGAATGGGTTTGTTGAATGATTGTGGATAGTGTTTTTAGGAGTTCAAGCTGCTCTGTAAATGAAAGTGACCGAGCCAGATTGATGGTTTGTTGAAGTTGCGATGTCATGGTGTATCCTCCATCTTTAATTTTTCATTTTGCATTTTTAAGCGTGAGCAACTATTCCAACATACTGAAAATCTCAGAAGTGACTAAACGTTACTCTAAGTTTATCAAAATTCCGAAAAAAAGGGAGAAATTATCACTCTCCCCTCCTCCTCTGCGCCTTTACGGTTGATTCCCCTACTTCATCTCATATCCAAACAAATTCGGATCGACTTCACCCAAATTCAAATCTGCCAAACCATACTCAGCCCAACGCCTTTCTACCATCGCCGCCACATCCGGATCGGACTCCAAAACTTCCCCCCATTCGTGATCGGTTTCCGGCGGCATCTTCGTAGTAGCATCAATCCCCATTCTGCCTCCCAAACCAATCTTTTCACTGGCAAAATCTAACGTATCAAAAGGCGTATTCGGCAGAATAAATACATCCCGAACCGGATCGACTTTAGAACTAATTGCCCAAACTACTTGACGCGGGTCGCGAATGTTGATACTTTTATCGACAACAATCACAAACTTAGTGTAAGTAAACTGCGGTAATGCACTCCAAAATGCTAAAGCAGCCCGGCGCGCTTGACCGGGATATGCTTTATCGATCGAGATAATTGCCGCTTTATAACTCAGGGCTTCCATCGGTAAGAAGAAATCGACAATTTCCGATACTTGCTGCCGCAAAATAGGCGTATAAATACGGTTAAGCGCGATCGCCATCATTGCTTCTTCTTTCGGCGGCCGCCCGCTAAATGTGGTCAGATAAATCGGGTCTTTGCGGTGCGTCATGCAGTGGAACCGCACCAACGGCGAATCTTCCACGCCGCCGTAATAACCCATGTGATCGCCGAAGGGCCCGTCGGGCAGAACTTCCCCCGGCGTAATCGTTCCTTCTAACACAATTTCCGAGTCCGCCGGTACTTCCAAATCTACCGTTTTGCACTTCGCCAATTGCACGCCGGAACCGCCGTAAAGTCCGGCAAATAACCATTCCGATAAATCTACAGGAATGGGGGTTGCTGCGGCGAGAATAATCAGGGGATCGACTCCCAGGGCGATCGCAACTTCCAACTTTTTACCAGCCTGCGCCGCTTTCCGCAAGTGCCGCGCGCCCCCCCGCACCGATAACCAGTGTACAGTCATCGTGTTTTTTGACTGCAACTGCAACCGATAAACCCCCACATTCGGCGTGCCCGTTTCGCAATCTTTGGTAATTACCAAACCCAGGGTGATAATTTTGCCCGCATCTCCCGGATAAGGGCGAATCATCGGGATTTTGTTCAAATCCAGCCCTTCTCCTTCAAATACCACTTGCTGACAAGCTGGGAAAAAGTCGCGGCCCGGTTTGGCTTTTACTACGTCAAACAGCACTTTGCCGAATTCTATCGCTTGGGAAATCTTTTTCGGCGGTTTTGGCTGTTGCAGCATTCCCAGTTTTTTGCCGAGCTCTTCTAGTTCGATCGGCTTTTCCATGTTCATCGCCCAGCAAACGCGCTCTTCCGTACCCAACAGATTGATTGCGACGGGGAATTCGGCCCCTTTGACGTTTTCAAACAGCAGTCCAGGGCCGCCTTTTTGCAGCATTTGGTTGGAAATTTCGGCAATTTCGAGGTCGGAATCGACTAAAGCGCTAATCCGGCGCAGTTGTCCCCGTTCTTCGAGTAGTTTTAGGAATCCCCGCAAGTCTCTAGCCATTTTTTTTAAGAATTGTTAACGTTCTTTTGTTATTATGAGCCGATCGACTGCCACAAGTTACTCCTGAACCGCTCAAAAGATACGTATTTAACGAACCGCGAAGACGCCAATGGCGCGTTCGGCGAAGCCGTTCCCGTTCCCCGCAGGGGTTCGGTGAAGGGTAGGGTAGGAAGAGAAAGAAGAAGATAGGTAATGCCTTGTTGGGTTCGGGAGGAGGCTGCAATAATAGTTACATGAAATGTCCTCGATGTGAATCTGACCAACTTCGTAAAAACGGCCGTCCCAACGGTCATCAGCGGTATCTTTGCAAAGCTTGTCGCAAACAATTTTTTGAGCCGCCCAGTCCGCAGTCTTTAAGTCGCCCATGCACGGAAACACGGTTAAGCGAAGCTATCCCGCATGAAATCGCCCCTGCAACCACCACAGAGTCCGGCGGGATTGCGATTTTGCTGTTAGATGCCGAAAATCTGAAACTTAAGCTTAATACAGAACAATTTTTAGCGGGTTTGTGCGACTATCCCCTGCAAGTTAAAATTGCTTTTGCTAACTGGAAAAATCCGAGTACGGGGAAGTTGGATGCTGAACTTTACGATCGCGGTTACGAACTGATTCACGTTCCGGGCGGTGCGAATAGTGCTGATGGTAAGATGATTGCTTTTGGCGCTGCTATTTTATATCGATATCGGGATGTGCGACAAGTTTTTGTCTGTTCTTCGGATGGTTTGTTAAATCATCTTTGCAATCAGTTGCAAAATCAGGGAGTGACTGTGTTTCGGGTGCGTCGGCAAAATTCGGTTTTGTCTGTAGAAAACTGTCAGAATGGTGAGAGCAAGCACTATTCTTGCGAAAGGGAAGAGGAAATCCCTAGTTTTGAAGAATTGGCTAATCAAGTTGCAGAGTTGTTGAAGGCTGAACACAAATCTATTGATGAGCGAATCGCTCGTTTTTATAGTGTGGCTGAGCTTTTTCAAGAGCGCCGTAATGTTGCGTTCAATTCTACAAATTCCCCAGCAGCAGCACTGGCGGAGTCAGCACAAAACCAACTTCCCCCGGTGCTTGAACCATCTTTGGCGACCGTTGCTGTTCCTCCAAATATTGCGGAGCAAAATTTGCCAGAAATAATACCTGCTGTCAATTCAAAGGCTATTGAGTCGCTGGATGTTTTAAAAAATATACTTGTAGAAATAATTGACTCTGCAAAAAATGAGTTGAAAGAGGATGCTATTCCTGTAACAAGAATTAAGAAAGTTTTTTTTGCTAAATATCACTCTCATGCTGATTTAATTGTAAAAAGCTTTTTGGGTAAAGCTTCTAGTTTAATCAAATTTTTGCAGTTGCAATCAGCTACGTTTAAAATTAAATTAATCGGTACAGAACATCAAGTGGGACTCGTTCAACAACCCTCCGATTCAAAAATTGAATTATCTGCCGCCCTCGAAGCATCGGTAGCAAAAATTGTAATGGCATTAACTGCTGAATCTCCAGGTAGTTACATTCCGATTCCCCAGGTGGCCGGCGAATTTAAAAAGCAATACGGTCAACCAATTACTAAAAAGCTGAAATCGCTGGATTTGGACACCAAATTTGCCGATTTTTTGCAGTCATGTAAAATATTTAAAGTTAAGAAAAAAGGTAAAATTTATGAAGTGGCGATCGCACAGTCCGCTCCCTGATGTATTTAATAAATCAGGTTTCCGAGTTTTCGGTCGAAAAATTTAATCTATTATTAACCAAAATTTAAGACAAGCTTATTCTTTTATTATTTAATCTATTATTAACCAAAATTTAAAACAACCTTATTCTTTTTGCTCCCTTTCCTTGCGGATTTCAGTCTATCCTAGGTCGTAGATTTGCAAAGTCGGCTATTAAGGGAGAGGAGGAATATGAATTTTTTCACAGGACGTTGGCGACGTAGTTTTATAGTGACACTAGCAGCAGCAGCATTTTCGCTGACTTTGATTAGTTCCGCTGTAGCTGCTGTTACCCTAAACGGTACGGGAGCCACTTTTCCGAAACCCCTTTACGATCGCTACTTCTCTCAGATGAGAAGTGCAAATCAAATTACTGTAAACTACCAAGGAACTGGTAGCGGTGCTGGCATCAAAGCATTAATTACAGGGACTGTTGATTTCGCAGGCAGCGACGCGCTGATGACTGCTGCACAAATCGCTGAGGTAAAGCGGGGTGTAATAGCTGTTCCCACGGCTGGCGGCGCTGTTGCAGTTGTTTATAACTTGCCCGGAGTGACCAATCTGAGGCTAAGTAACGATGCTCTGAAAGGCATCTTTGAAGGGAAGATTACTCGCTGGAACGATCCTAAAATAGCCGGAATTTCTGGACAAGCTAAAGGCTTGCCAAATACTGCGATTCGAGTAGCTGTACGCGCAGATAGCAGCGGTACAACCTTTATTTTTGCTAACCACTTGCAGGCAACTGGTAGCAGCATCAAAGCTGCCGCTCAGCCGAGTTGGCCAGGAAGCCCTGTCAGTGGTCAAGGAAACCCCGGCGTAGCTGCTTTGGTGAAGAATACAGCGGGTGCGATCGGCTACGTTCAAGATACTTTTGCTCGGCAAAACAATCTCCAAACAGCATTTATTCAAAATAAAGCTGGCCGGTTTGTAGAGCCTAGCTTGGCTGAAGCAGAGAAAGCTTTAGCAGGGGAAACATTCCCCGCAGATTTCCGCTTAGTAGAAGGCAATCCTAACGACGGTTATCCGATTGTTGGTTTGACTTGGCTGTTAATCTACAAACAGTACCCTGCTGCGAAAGCAGAGGCTATTAAAAAGATGGTTAATTGGGTGATGACTACAGGTCAAGGTATCAACAAACAGCTAGAGTTTACTACAATTCCTTCAGCTACAGCTCAAAAGGTGGTTCAAGCAGTTAATCAGACTGTGGTTGCTAGAGGTTAATTGGGGCGATCGCACGGGGTTATGAGTTAAGCGGAGACCCATCTAAATTTTACATTCCTCTCGCTCGTATTTAAATCCTCGATCCCCCCTAACCCCCCTTAAAAAGGGGGGAACAAGAGCATTGAAAGTTCCGCTTATTAAGGGGATTTAGGGGGATTTATGAGGCTTTCAAAGTCAACCCCTACTCCCCTTATTAAGGCAGGGCTGTTTCATTCTCTTGTAGGGGCAATCCCCCCGTGGTTGCCCCGATATCTGAAACCCCTACCCGCTCGTCTATCGGCTGGGCGGGCACTCTTGGCACCGCCCCTACAAAACCCTGGTTTTTCTGAGAATGAAACAGCCCTGCCCTTATTAAGGGGGATTTAGGGGGAGCGAGGTTTCGATACAAACGAGAGAGATAGAAGGTTTCAGCCTTAAGTTGACATCAATGGTACACATTGCAACTCTAGCAACTAATTAGAATCACTCGTCGTTAAAGCAAATATTTCACTTTTTCCGCAATAATTTCGGTATGACCAATATTTCAAAAAAAACGAACAAATTGACTCGGAAACCGACAGAAATAAACACAGAAGTAGATTTGACAGATACTGCTGGTGAAGGTCTATGGATAGAGTCAGGATTTACAGTATTTGTGTGGGGTTTTGCCCTAGCTACAGCGGGTACGTTGTTTTTGATGAGTGCGGTAATTTTTAAAGATGCTTGGCCTGCTATTAGCAAATTTGGACTCTCATTCTTGTGGAATCCCAAGTGGGATATCGGCGAGTTGCAATTTGGGGCTTTGCCGTTTATTTACGGTACTGTAATTAGTTCTGCGATCGGCATAATCATCGCACTTCCTTTAGGGCTGTCAGTAGCTATAGTTACTAGCGAGAACTTCTTACCCCTTTGGGTGCGATCGCCCTTGGGATTCATGGTTGAATTAATCTCGGCCATTCCCAGCGTGATAGTTGGGCTGTGGGGAATCTTTGTTTTGATTCCCTTTTTGTTGCCATTGCAGCAGTCATTGTTCGATAATTTCAGTTGGTTTCCCCTGTTCAGTAGCGAACCTTTAGGCCCCGGAATGCTGCCGGCGGGAATACTGTTATCAATTATGATTTTGCCCACAGTAGCCGCCATTAGCCGCGATGTCTTGCTGTCGGTTCCAGTAGATTTGCGAAGTGCTTCCATGTCCCTCGGCGCTACCCGCTGGGAAACAATATTCAAGCTGTTATTACCAGCAGCTAGTTCGGGGATTATCGGCGCCACCATATTAGCATTGGGACGCGCTTTAGGCGAAACAATGGCCGTCACAATGGTAATTGGCAACTCGATTCAAATTAACCCATCCCTGCTCGCTCCCAGCTACTCAATTCCTGCTGTTTTGGCAAGTCAATTTCGCGAAGCTATCGAACCGCTGCACACCGGCGCTTTGATGTATTTAGCCCTAATTCTATTTGTGATCACTTTGTTGGTAAATGCGATCGCAGTATTGTTAGTTCAGCTAATTGGGGCCAAGAAAGCTAAAACTTAACATCATCGAAAGCAATTTGATCGCAAGCCGCACCGCCGGATTTCCCCGCTGGTTCCATCTACAATCTCAAATCTCAAATCGCATGACTCAAGCACAAAATTCCAACAGTATTCTGGATGCAGAAATCAACAACCCCCTGTCGCTAAGCCGAACTTTTTTCAGCCGGGGAATGACAGTTATCGCTTTCGCTCTGACAGCTCTCGCCCTGCTCCCTTTGTTTGCTATTTTATACAAAATTCTGGGGGAAGGACTGACACATTTGAGCTGGGAAGTGCTATTGTCTCTACCAGCACCCGTCGGAGTTGAAGACCAGCCCAACGGCTTTGCAAATGCGATTCTCGGCACTGCTTTAATGGTAGGAATTGCGACATTAATCAGCGTACCTATAGGCGTAATGACGGGAATATTTTTGTCGGAGTTTGGGAGAGAAAACAAAGCGATTACCAATAGTATCCGGTTTATAACCGTCATTCTCAGCAGCGTTCCCTCGATCGTAGTTGGCGTCTTTTCCTACGCCCTAATTGTCGTTACCACCAAAGCATTTTCATCCTTAGCAGGCGGTTTTGCCCTCGGCATAATCATGCTTCCAGTTGTTGCTCTGACAACAGAACAAGCATTAAAATTAGTGCCTACTTCTTACCGCCTCGCTTCTGCTGGTTTGGGAGGGGGACGCTTTCAAACTATGTTTCGCATTATCATACCCTCAGCACTTCCAACTATTACCACAGGTATTTTACTCGCTGCTTCCCGCGCCGCCGGCGAAACCGCACCGCTGATTGTAACGGCGTTATCGAGTCAATTTTGGCCTCCTTTAGTTGATAAGTTGGGCGAGATAATGCAGTCTCCCATAGGTGCAGAAACTATCTCAAAACTCAAAGAAATTCCCGAAACACTGCTGACTCCGACTCCTTCTATGTCGGTATTAATATATAGCTACGCTAGCTCTCCTTACAAGGAGCAGAACGAATTGGCGTGGACTGCTGCCTCTGTGCTTTTGGGCATGGTTTTAATTGCTAGCGTCGCATCCCGTACAGTAACTCGGAAACGCTTGCAAAATCGATAATTCAATAACTAAAGTGCATCTATCCGTCAAATATTAACAATATAACCAGGCAAATAATGAAACCTAAAGCTAACTTGAAATCCGAAGACTATACACATCAATTCCTAGAAGATGCCACCCCGGAAATTGACCCCAATGCAATGCCAGCACTGCGGGTTCAGGACTTGAGTTTTTATTACGGAACTCACAAAGTCTTAGAAAATTTATCGATGAATATCCCTCATCCGCAAATTACGGCGATTATTGGGCCTTCAGGTTGCGGGAAATCTACCTTTCTCAAAGCTCTCAACCGGATTGGTGAATTGGAGGGAAAGGTTCAAATTAAAGGAAGAGTAGAGTTTTTTGGACAGGATATTTACAGCCCAAAAGTAAACATTAATAGTTTGCGACGCCAAATTGGCATGGTGTTTCAAAGACCCAATCCTTTTCCGCTGAGCATCTACGATAATATTGCTTACGGAGTGAGGATTTTTGGTCGCAAAAGCAAAGCAGAATTAGATGAAATTGTGGAATCTGCCCTCAAAAGTGCGGCGCTTTGGAATGAAGTCAAAGACGATTTGAAGAAATCTGCTCAGGGGATTTCGGGGGGACAGCAGCAGCGACTTTGTATTGCTCGCGCTTTGGCTGTGAAGCCGAAAATTTTGCTGATGGATGAACCTTGTTCTGCTCTTGATCCGATTTCAACGATGAAGATTGAGGAGTTATTTCAGACTCTGCGGCAGCAGTTAACTGTTGTGATTGTGACGCACAATATGCAGCAGGCTGCTCGCGTTTCTGATTACACGGCCTTTTTTAATACTGATGAAAGTCGCATCGGCCGCCTGGTTGAATTTGGCCCGACAAGTAAGATTTTTACTTCTGCGGGCAATTCGAGTACGAGAGATTACATTCAAGGCCGTTTCGGTTAATACTTACATCTTGAGCCTCTTTCAGAACAGGCAAGATGCCTGTTCCACAACAGACAAATATTTTTGTGGAGCAGGCATCTTGCCTGCTATAGTTATGTTTTCAGAACAGGCAAGATGCCTGTTCCACAACAGAAAAATATT
>NZ_JAUBUJ010000003.1:0-69471 GCF_036705405.1 Microcoleus sp. B13-B6 | reverse complement strand
AGCAGGCATCTTGCCTGCTATAGTTATGTCTTCAGGACAGGCAAGATGCCTGTTCCACAACAAACAGACAAATATTTGTGTGGAGCTGGCAGGTTGCCTGCTATAGTTATGTTTTCAGAACAGGCAAGATGCCTGTTCCACAAGAGAAAAATATTTGTGTGGAGCAGGCATCTTGCCTGCTATAGTTATGTTTTCAGAACAGGCAAGATGCCTGTTCCACAACAGAAAAATATTTGTGTGGAGCAGGCATCTTGCCTGCTATAGTTATGTCTTCAGGACAGGCAAGATGCCTGTTCCACAACAAACAGACAAATATTTTTGTGGAGCTGGCAGGTTGCCTGCTATAGTTATATCTTCAGAACAGGCAAGATGCCTGTTCCACAACAAACAGACAAATATTTTTGTGCAGGCATCTTGCCTGCTATATTTATGTCTTCACCACTTCTGAAGCGAGAGTTAGGTGTTTTTGGCGCAACTCTCATGGGCCTGGGTTCAATCCTCGGTACCGGAGTATTTGTGAGTATCGGCATTGCTGCGGAAGTTGCTGGGCCGGGAGTGATTTTGGCTGTAGGTATTGCAGCTTTTGTTGCTGTTTGCAATGGCCTTAACAGCGCTCAATTAGCGGCAAATCATCCTGTTAGCGGTGGTACTTATGAATATGGCTACAAATATCTCAATCCTTGGCTGGGTTTTACTGCAGGCTGGATGTTTTTGTTGGCGAAAACGGCTTCTGCGGCTACTGCTGCTTTAGGTTTTGCGGGGTATTTTTTAAATGCAGTTGGTGTAGCCGATCGCACTTACCTGATCCTAACAGCTTTAGTCGCCCTCGCCGCCATCACTTTAATTGTATTGACGGGAATTAGGCGATCGAATATTGCCAATACTGCCATAGTCTCAGTTACACTCCTATCCTTAGCCGTGTTTGTTGCTGTCGGTTTGCCAGAGGTAAGGTGGGAAATCGCCACCGTACAGAATCATAGCTCGATCGGCTCCATCTTCCAGGCCACCGCCCTGATGTTTGTCGCTTATAGCGGTTACGCCCGCATCACCACAATGAGCGAGGAAGTGCGGGAACCGAGGCAAACCATTCCCAAAGCCATAATTTTCACTTTGGTGCTGACAATGCTGCTTTACGTCGGGGTAGCAGTAGTTGTCGCGGGCGCGGGGGGAGCCGATAAATTGTCTTTACAAATAGGCGGTACGACTGCACCTTTGGAAGTCATCGCCCGCAGTTTCCCAGTTCCAGGAGTTTCTCAACTGCTAGCCGTCGGCGCAATTACCGCTATGTTGGGAGTCTTGCTGAACTTAATTTTAGGGCTGTCGCGCATCTGGCTGGCGATGGGGCGGCGCTTGGATATGCCGAGAGTCTTGGCGCGGCTGAATCCTTCAGGGACAACTCCCTACGTGGCTGTGGTGGTTGTCGAAGTTACGATCGCACTTTTAATCCTCGTCGGCGATGTCAAAACCACTTGGTCATTTAGCGCTTTTAGCGTTTTGATATACTACGCTATCACCAACCTCGCCGCGCTGCAACTTTCCCCCGCCGAAAGGCTTTATCCGCAGTGGTTGGCTTGGGTGGGTTTGGGGAATTGTCTGTTTCTGGCTTTCTGGGTGGAGAGGCAAATTTGGCTGACAGGATTGGCATTAATTGTCGCCGGTTTAATTTGGCGGGCGATCGTCCGAATCCCGGCGAGAAACTAGAAGTGTGATAAATTGAAACAGCATCCCGCATTGTAGAGGGCCATGCCCGATCGAACCCCCTTGCTGGCGACTCAAGAATCTCTCGCATTCAGCGCCATCAGTCGCTATATAGCTCAAACCCTCATTACCATTCAGGAAAAGCATCCCGAATGGATAACTGAAAAATACAGGAAAACCCCCTGGGCCAAACCTGATTTTCAGTCAGTTTTGATTGGAAAATTGACAAAAAGTTTCAGCGTAGCCAGCGATACAGATTCCCTGCTGCTGACTGCGAAAAAATACCTGCAAATTCTGCTGGTTCCAGAATTCGTTAATTCACCTCAATTCAGCAAATTATCTGCCAAAATTCAGCAGCTAGCCCAATCTCAAACAGCACCAGCTAAATCAGAAAACTCAGTTTCGTCAGAACCTCCAACTCCAACAGCCAATCAACCAGCCCCGCTTCCTAGCGGCATTGCTATCTTGCTGCTAGATGTCGAAAACTTGCAACTCACCATCGAAACCGAAAAATTCCTAGAGGGAATTTGCCACTATCCCATCCAAATCAAAGTTGCCTTTGCCAACTGGCGCAGCATGGGCAAAAAAGATGCCGAATTTCACCAGCGCGGCTATCAACTAATTCACGTCCCCCCCGGCAAAGACAGCGCCGACTTAAAAATGGCTACAGTCGGCGCATCGATTTTCGTACATTATCCCACAGCCAAAGAGATTTTTGTCTGTTCGTCCGATCGCGCCCTCACTCACCTCAGCAATACACTGCAAGCCCACGGATTAACAGTATTTCAAGTCCGCAAACAAATAGATAAAATCATAGTTTTAAACAGCAAAACCGGACAAGTAGAAACCCATTCCCTCGTAACCACACCGGAAATTACACCCCTAGAACAATTAGTTATTCAGCTAAAAGAATTAATCAAAAAAGAGCAAAAACGCACATCAACTCAGTGGATCAAACTTTCTACTGTTTCAGCTTTATTTAAGGAAAATTACGGCTTAGTCCTAAATCAAGTTGTTTCTCATCATTTGCTCGGCACTAAAACCAGGGATATCTTTCTCAAATATCCCACCGATTTTGCCCTCCACAAACCCTCAGAAACTTCTCAAACTTATGTCACTCTTTTTGAAGTGAGATTATCGCCTCCACCGCCAATACTTAACCAAGAAAATCTGAATAACCACCAGGCAGCACCTGCCACCTTGACAGATATTAATTCTCTGGAAGACTTGGAAAGAGCTCTTGTCAAAATCGTTGGCGAGTTAACCGGCAACTCTCCTGAAAATTCTGTATTTCTCTCCAATGTAGGCAGCGAATTTCACCGACAATACGGCAAACAAATTACCCAAATAATTAAAGATTTTAATCTCGGTAGGAAATTCACTAAATTTTTGCAATCCTGCGCTTCTCTCCAGCTAAAAAAAGCCGAAAAAGGCTGGCAAGTTTCCCTCAATTAATTAAAAATTAAAATATATAGCCTTTCTCAGTAACATGAGGTGTTCTTGGGCATTGACCAAACAGGGCATTGGCCAAACAGGAAGAGTACCTTACTTTCCTGAGAACCCCTATGTAAACGTCCAATTACAACTCACATATTGCACCGGAACAGGCTTTCCGGCCTGTTCCACAAAGAGTGAATTTTCTTGTGGAACAGGCCGAAAAGCCTGTTCATACGCAAGATGCCTGTTCCACAAAGAGTGAATTTTCTTGTGGAACAGGCCGAAAAGCCTGTTCATACAAAGCTTATTGAGAATGGTGCAACATCCCCATTACTAGCAACTTGAGCTATCATACAATCTGGACGTAAAGAAATGTAAAGGGATATGCAGGACAAAGTTGTGGTTGTGGTGGGTGCGACTGGCGGCATCGGTTCAGCAGTGGCCCGCAAACTCGCTGAGGCGGGTGCGAGGCTAGTGCTCGCCGCCAGAGACAGCAGTAAGTTAGACGCTTTAGCTAGCGAACTTTCAACAACAGAGGTACTGTGCGTGCCCACAGATATCACCGATTTGCAGCAAGTCGAGACGCTGATGCACAAAGCTGTGGAACATTTCGGACAAATTGATGCCCTCATAAACGCCGCCGGTGCCGGAATTCTCAAGCAGTGGAACAAGTTAGAACCCGCTGATTTAGATGCCATGCTTGACTTGAACTTAAAAGGCAGTTTTTACACGTCTCAAGCAGCGGCGAATGTGATGAAAGAGCGGAAATCCGGGCACATTTGCAATGTCATCGGGATTTTGGGCAAGCATTCGATGGCGATGGGAACGGCTTATTGCGCTTCAAAGTTTGGGGTAGTTGGTTTCAGCAAGTGCATGGCAGATGAGCTGCGACGCTACGGCATTAAGTTTACGCTATTCTATTTTGGCGGGGTGGATTCTCCGTTTTGGGATAATGTGAGTTTGAAGGTAGACAGGTCAAAAATGCTGACTACTGAAACTGCTGCAAATGCGATTATGTTTGCTCTTTCGGCTGACCCGCAAGCTGTGCCGATGGAGATTAATATTCAGCCGGAAAGTCATTTGTTCTTTTAGCGATTGAGGAGTGATTTGAATGCAGAAAGCAGCGGAAGCTGAAGGCAATAAAAATTATGATATTTTTAGGTTTGAGAACTTGTACAGCACTTAATTATGTAGGTGCACGGGCTGGTGCACCTTACCCCTATAAGTAGCGCGTCAAACCATTTTTTTGCCTTAGTCCTATTGGCGAAGGCCTAGCGGTCAAACCTCAGTTATCACAGAACCGGGTTTCTTTTAAGTGCCGACTTATTTCTACCTTCAGAGGGAGCTAGAATATTCAATTTTTAGGTTATTATTAAGTGGGCGCGCAATAAAAAGTATGAAAAATATCCATTACTCAATTCCTCCGTTGCAATTTCGCCTTGAAAATCAGCAGATTTTCCCTTTTTCAGTTTCCATTTTCAATTATTGATTATGGAGTTCGATCGCATTCACTTCTACGTTGAAAATGCTAAAATATCCCGCGACTGGTTTGTCAGCCGCTTAGGCTTTCAATCAACTGCCGGTTATGCCAACAGCCACACTCAAACTGAAGTTGTCAGCAGCGGCAATGTATGTTTTGTTTTATCTTCGCCCCTGACACCCGCTAGTCCCGCTGCTAGTTGGTTGAAGTTTCATCCTCCAGGGATTGCCGATGTGGGTTTTCGGGTAAAAAATATCGAATTAGCGGTAGCTAGAGCGGCTGCGGCAGGCGCTAAAATCCTGGAACCGATTCAAGAAGACCTAAACGAAAGAGGCTATTTTAAGCGGGCAAAAATCGCTGGTTGGGGAGATTTAATCCACACGCTCGTTGAGCGCATTGGCGGCCATTCACTGCTATCGGCTTCTCCTAAGCTGCCGATGTTTACCCTAATCGACCACGTAGTGTTAAATGTTGAATCAGGGGATTTATCAAGTGCTGTTAGTTGGTATCAAAAAATATTAGGTTTTCAACCGCAGCAAAATTTTGACATTCAGACGGAGAAGTCGGCTTTGCGGAGCCAAGTTATGGTGCACGCTGAAGGTGGGGTGCAATTCCCGATTAATGAACCGGCATCAGCTAATTCTCAAATTCAAGAGTTTTTGAGTGCAAATCGGGGGCCGGGAATTCAGCACATGGCTTTGCAAACTAATAATATTGTGGGGGTTGTTGCCGATTTGCGATCGCGCGGTTTGCCTTTTCTGCCTGTTCCTCCCACATACTACTCCGAATTGCAGCAGCGACAAAACTATTTACCCGCAGATTGGCAATCAATTGCAGCTTGTCAAGTTTTGGCAGATTGGCAAGAAGATACTCCCGCAGCGATGCTGCTGCAAATCTTTACCCAGCCAATTTTTGCAGAACCGACTTTCTTTTTCGAGATTATTGAGCGCCGAGTTAGTTTAGTTAACGGCACACCGGTGCAAGCTGGAGGTTTTGGGGCGGGGAATTTTCGAGCTTTGTTTGAGGCCATTGAACGCGAACAAATGAAGAGGGGAAGTTTGATAGATGATTGATAAAGCTTCCACTTTTTTGGTCATATCCGCGTGTTAATCAGCACGGCGATATCTTTCCACCCGTAGGCAATTTCTTTGAGTGCAACTCCTGCTCTAGTTGTCTGCTGTTCATCTACTTTTTCACCTCCTAATAATTCATAAAACCTATAGGCTGAATTGTCTCCTAGTACCCAAACTAGCATCGAGTTCAAACTTAATTCTGCCAATTTTGTGGCAACTGTTCTCACGAGTTGCCGTCCGATTCCTTGACGCTGATATTCCTCCAAAATATAGATGGCAAATAATTCTCCTTTATATATATATTTGCCGGTGCGCTCGCAACCACCCGCAGCAAAACCCACAATTTCTCCCGATTCATTCTCCGCAACGCACACAAAATTTTTACTTTTTTCTGCGTTTAGGAGGATTTCTTGCCAATTGCTTTCTCGCTTTTCATAGGATAACTGTGCGAGGTAATCTGCTGGTACAATTTCCCGGTAAGCTGTCCGCCAAGTATCTAGATTAACTCGTGCGATTGCAGGTGCGTCACCGATTTTAGCTTCTCTCACAATCATCAGAAAATACTCCTTTGGGGCCCTGAAATTCTCTTTTCAAGTCGAGGGCAACTATACGATCGCGCCCTTCTAGTTTAGCTCGATACAGCGCTCGATCGGCTTGTCCAATTAACCCCTCAATCGATACACCAGCAGCCGGTACAGTAGTAGCGATCCCCATACTGAGAGTTATAAACTTACTTACCTTGGAAGCAGCATGAAAAATTGTCGCCGCTTTCAAATCGCTGCGAATTGCTTCAGCTACCCGTATTGCTCCCTGCACATCAGTTCGCGGCAAAATTACCGCAAATTCTTCGCCGCCGTAGCGGGCGGCTAAATCTCCTGCCCGCTGAGCGTTGTTAGCTAAAATCTCGGCAACTTTTTTTAAACATTCGTCGCCTCCTTGATGGCCGTAATGATCGTTGTAAAGTTTGAAAAAATCGATATCGCACAAAATTAAAGACAGCGACTCTTTTTCTCGCTCCATCAACTGCCATTCTAACTCCAATTTTTTGTCAAAACAGCGGCGGTTGGGAATTTGAGTCAATCCATCCACCGAAGCGAGCCGCTGCAATTCCATGTTAGCTGCTTGTAATTCTAATTTGGCTTGTTCTAAAGCTAAATTTTGCCGAGCTAATTCTTCACTTTGCCGTTTTTCTTGTTCGTACAAAAATCGGATTGAAGCTTCAGCTTCGTACAATTCTTGCTCCGCATATTTGCGCTTGACAAATTCTCCTAATTGAGAACTTACCACCGCTATTATCTGAAGTAAATCTTGATCGGGTGGCAGTTCTTCCCGGCAAAAAAAAGTCATTACTCCTACAACTTGGCCCCTAGCGTGAATGGGGAAACCGAATCCCGATCGCAGTCCCGCTTCCTCTGCCAAGTGCGATCGCACGAAATTGCGATCGCCCACAAGATCGGTAATCCACTGCGTAGAACCGCTCTTGGAAACCGCTCCGGGCAAACCCTCACCCGCCGCCAAAGTAATCTGCTCGTTGTTTTCGGCAAACTCCCTAACTTCCTCCGCTGCCTGCCAAACTGCCACCCGTCGCAAACCAGCAGTTTCCTCGATCGGACAGCAAAGTGGCAGGTACCAAAGTGACTCTTTTTCAGATTTTATTTCCGCACCCAATCTAGTTTCTTCCTCCGCCTCTGCAGGCGTCCAAAGTTCGCCAAGATCCCACCCAAAACTTTGGCAAATAGCTTGCAAAATTCTCGGAGTTGCATTATCTAGAGAACTTGATTCTGATAGGATATGAGTAACAGCATACTGTGCTTCTTGACACTTTTTTATGCGTTGTTGCTTGGTAATGTCTTTGCCGATATAAACAAAATCTTGTATAACCTCGCTATCTGCATCCGGGCTTCCTGTGCTTGTCTCGAAACTAGAGCATGAAAACGCAACAATCAGCTTTAAACCTATTTTCGTTTGGCAAGCTACTTTTACTTGAGGCCAATATTCGCTTTTAAGTGCAGGAGGTAGCTGGCTGACTTTGCGTAACAATTCCTCCTCAGCCGTAATCATGGATATGGATTGGCCGATTAATTCCGATTCGGTATATCCAAATAATTGCTGTGCAGCTTGATTCACTTTTTTGATTTGGCCCGATGTTCCTGTTACGAACAAAACATCCCCTAGGGAATTAATAATTTTGTCAATATAATCGCCAGCCGCAGCTAAGTTATCGCCTTTAATACTTGTTTTCTTGGCAGCATGAACGATGGTTTGCGGAGATCCAATGCTATCTGTCACATCTTCGCATAAAATAATCAATCTGTCAGCAGTGGCTTGTCCCTTACAACCAAAAATGTACAAATTTAGATACAAATAAGAGCCGTCTTTGAGAACTCTGCTAATTGACTTTAACTGAAAGTCTTGCTGTCGTTCTTCAATAATATCTTCAAGGATTCCTTCAATTCCAATCAGTTCAGGAAAACTATCGCGCACGTCTTTTCCTTCGCCTACTTCCTCATGAATGTAGGCAAAATCTTGCACTTTCAAAGATATTTCTTTAATCTTAAGTTCCCGATCGACTGTGAGGTATTCAATCCTGCGTAAGGATAACAGCTTATAAAGAAGAATATTAATACTTCTGGGGCTGCTCTCTACAGTTAATGTTGGAAGCATCTCGTTATTGTAGAGCATCTCTCTCAAAGGTTAGCCGGTAAAGTTACATCAATTCCGGTTGCACCGGAATGATTGTTGACTGTTGACTGTTGACTGTAGAAGGAGGGGTGGAAAAACAGAATGGTTGAGTGTTAACTGTTGACTCGATTTTAGGATGCCGATGCAACCGGAAACGATATTAGTTGTTGTTTGGCTGCTATTTATCATGGGAATTTTTATACTGGCTGATGTCATCACCTGTTACCGCTAGCTAATTTATGCAAACAGTACACTTTGGATTATCCAAGCATTTTTTTGCTTGTTTTAAAAATGGGGCTAAATATTAATTAAACCCACTTTTTTTGAGAAAGCGCAGTCAAAATCAGCCTCGATTGAGGTAGAGATTTATGAACAATATGTAGCTGTTTACACTATTTGTGCGGCACATTTTAATTTTGAATTCCCCGATATGGCTGACAACCGCTCAAGTTGAGGAACAGCACAGTTTAATTCAAATGTTTGCTTTAATTAGCACCATTCCTATAGACCTTACCTCCCCAGGGTATTTGTGTCAATTTTTGTAAAGAAAGTGTTACCTTTAAATGATATAGTATCGAAGGATTTGTATAAAAGCTTAAAAATACTCTGCTAAATGCTGAGACTTATTACCGACTTTGACGGCCCGATCATGGACGTGTCCGATCGCTACTACCGAGTTTACCAGTATTGTCTGGCCGAGACTCAGCGTGAGGGGCAACCAGTGCGCGAACTCCCCAAGGCAGAGTTTTGGGACATGAAGCGCGCGCGGGTTCCCGAAACCGAAATCGCCATCCTCTCAGGATTAGACGCAGCCCAAGCCCGCGATTTTGCCCAGAAACGTCGTCAAACCGTCCACACCCTACCCTACATGATTTACGATCGACCCGTTCCCACCGCTCTGGAAACTCTCGAAAAGGTGCAGGGCGCTGGAGTAGACTTAGTGGTGATGACCATGCGCCGCGTTAGGGAACTAGATGAAGCCTTCAACCGCTGCAATTTAGGGCAATTTTTCCCAGAAAACCGCCGCTATTGCCTCCCCAACGATTACGTTAAAACCGGGGATGTCAAAGATAAGCCCCTGTTGATGGCAAGAGCTCTGGCCGAACTGCCGCCGGCTTCTGACACTTGGATGGTTGGCGATACGGAGGCGGACATCATATCAGCAAAAACGCACGGTGTCAAGGTAATTGGTGTTTTGTGCGGAATTCGCGATCGCACCCAACTAGAAATGCACCAACCGGATTTAATTGCTAACAATTTGAGTGAAGCAGTTGAGATTATTTTAGATAGTCAGTAGTCATTAGTCATTAGTCATTAGTCATTAGTCATTAGTCCTCAATTCCCCAGTCATTAGTCAACAGTCATTAGTCCTCAATTCCCCAGTCATCAATCAACAGTCAACAGTCAACAATTCCCCAGTCATTAGTCATTAGTTATTAATTGTTAGCTGATGTTATTTATCAGAGGTCTTGATTTCACAGTTATTAGTTGTTGGCTGCTGACTAATGAATGCTGACTAATGAATGCTGACTAATAACTGCTGACTAATGACTGCTGACTATCGCAGAAAACCGCTGACCAGCCACAGAATTAAAAACGTAAACAAAGCGATAAATTTCTCTGTTGTTATAAATGCCGGACTGACCAAAGAACCAAAAAATCCTCCCAGCAACAAGCCTATAACCAAGCCAGCCACAGTCAGCAGCACGGCGCGACCAAATTTTTGTTCCTTGCGATTAACAAAATAAAGACAACAGCCGACCCCAAGAGCCAGAGTCAACTGTAGTAAACCATCATTAGCCGCCGGATAAATACTCAGTCCGCCTAAGCCCACATACACCCCAGCCGGCCACAAAATGTCCGATCGACTAGGAGTATCGATTAACCGCTGCAACCAAGCTGGGCTGCCACTCGGAGGAGAGGGAGTAAAGCTTGGGGGTGGGGGAGTCAGCCGTTCGGGAAAGCGGATGCGTTCGGGTACTTTAATTTTCCCTTCCTGTCGCTGCCGCAGGCGATCCATGAGGATCGCATCGTAAGCGGCTTCGATCAATTCCAAACGTTTCTTGTCACCGCTGTACTGCTCGCCTAGGCGCGTGCGGGCCTCTTGCACTTCATCAAAGGAAGCATCTTCATCGACTTCAAGAAGTTGATAGGGAGTTGGCTCACTCATTGTAATAACCCGCTGAAGACTCTCGTTATATAGCAATCTTAACAAGAGAGGAAAGCGGGGCGGGAGCTCTGCCGCTTTCCCAAGAGTTTTGCTGCTAGTTTTTAGTGCTTGAAAACAGGAACCAGCAAACCTTACGAAGGTAGAAACTAGAAGGCATTTGGCATTCGTAAAAAAAAAATAATGAATCCAAAGATTTTTATTTTTATCTTTGCCGTCTAAAATTTTACCTTCTGCCAAATGCCCTCAGAAGGGACTTGTCCTGCTGGCGCTCACAATTCCCGACCACTGGACTTTTTTAAGTCGATCGCGGCGGTAGGAAAAAAAGCGAGCCGAGTCAGAATAAGTACAGAAAGGAGCGATCGCCACTTGAGAAATATCGATTCCCAACTGCTGCAATTGCAGAGCATTGCAGAGGCGAACATCCAAGCGTACTTTTCCCGGTTCTGGATCGGCTAAGACAGGCGTTTCCGGCAGTTGATGCAAAAACTCGCAGATGCCGTCGGCTGTTGCACTAACGGCACTCTTAGGAGCAATGGTGGCTCCCAGTTCCGCTGCTACTTCCACAGATACCTGGTAAACCTCTCCAGCGATCGCCGGCCCCATAGCAATCTTCAGATTTTCTAGTTGACTGCCTTGTGCCACAAGTTGAGCGATCGCCTCTGGTAATATCTTAGCAGCAGTCCCGCGCCAACCCGCGTGAACTGCCGCAACCAGTCCCGTGCGATCGTCAGCAATCAGCACCGGCACACAGTCAGCCGAGCAAACCCACAGCGCCTCCAATTCTCGAGCTGCCACCAAGCCATCAGCCTCAGCATAGCTTGAGGCAGCGGTTTCCGAGTCCGGAGCCACAACCGGGGACAACTCAGTGGTTTTGAGTACCGCATTGCCGTGTACCTGTTGGAGTCGGTAAACCTTAGCTCCCGGTTCGAGAACTTCCGTCAGCTCGATCGGCCCCTGGGGCGAGAAATCGCGAGTAAAAAAGCCGTGAGACCAGCGAGAAAGCAAGCTGCAAGTCAGATAGGGCAAGCCTTGCCAGCTCTGCCAGTCCCAACTGATACCGTCAGGTTGTCCGGCGCATTCAGAGTCAGGAAAATTTGTCAAGCGATCGCCAGCTACAGTCATGAAACCCATCCTTCCCCAAGCGAATCATTTGCCTTGTATTGTAAACAATCAAAAATTTTGCCGATTAAGCCGATGCAGTTTAAACCCACATCTTGCACCATTCTCGCTTAACAGGCTTTTCGGCCTGTTCCACAAGAAAATTCACTCTTTGTGGAACAGGCCGAAAAGCCTGTTCATAAAAAGCTTATTGACAATGGTGCAACATCTGAGTTTAAACGCACGATCGGCTTTAATCAAAAAATACCCATTCCTGGGCGCTTAACTCCGGCGGACGCCACCAAAATTTTGCACCACCCGAGAGCAAAATTTTAGTAACTAATTAACATAAACGAACGCCAAAGCGCTATCATCGGTGTGACCGTCACAGACGAGTTACGGGTGCAATCAGGGTCGAAAAAACCAGGGTATCCATCGCGACTCTACCCCGTGGCATTCGACTTATTCGATGTGCAAAAAAATTGCCTCAAGCCCGGTAAAATCAGTTAAGCCTGTATATAAAGACAAGGATTGCCATACATTCGATCCTGACTTCGAGATCCTTGTGCCCCCTGTTGAGTTGGGAAAAAAAATCGTGAAACCAGTTCCAGACAAGCAAATAACAGCCCATTTGAACACCAAACAGCAAAAAAAGAACCCTACAGGCGCCCGGAGTCGATCGCGCCTTTTGTCCGATCGCTCACTGCTGGTGGGACTGGGTTGTCTTGCCAGTCTGGGACTGCTCAGCAAAGGCTTAGTTTGGGCCCAAGCCGAAATTCCGCCAGCAGAACAAGCCGTCCCCGGCGCAGCAGACCTCCAGCCATTATTTGAAGCTCCTCTCCCGCCCCCTGAACCCGAATTCAGCCAAGGGTCGCCAGAACCATACCCTGAACCGCAGGCAGAAGTCCCGCCGTCCGAGCCTTTCGATGCCGCACCGCCGTCAGAGCCTGAGTACGCCACCGAACCACCTCCCACCCAATATTATCTGCCGGAACCCGCGCTGATTCCCCTGCCAGAAGCGACGGCCCAAGAGCCGCCTTTTGAAGCGCCAGTTAACCCAGCCCACGCTGAAATCGACCAAACAGACTACAGCGTTGGCGCTACCAGCGAGTACCAAGCGCCAACAACCATAGAGTTTGCAGAACGATCAACCGGCTGCGAAGGAGGTGGCGGTTTGTGCGCGCCTCCTGCTGTTTCCGAGCCAGTGACTGCAGATGCAGGAGAACCCAACTACAGACAGGAAACTCCGATCGCAGACGGCGGCTATATTGCAGCCCCTCCTCCTCGAAATCGGCAAGAAAACCTTCCGGGCGAGGTTCGGGAAACTGTTGCCGGAAATAGTAGCGGGAATCCTGTCAGTAAACTCGGTCAAGCCGTTCAACAAATAGGCAGCCAGGTTTGGGGGAGTTCAAACCCGCCGGAATCTGCTTACGCACCCCCACGCTACTCGGCAGACACCGGCTACTCGGCTAACATCGGCTACTCCGCAGACGCTGGATACTCGGCAGACGCGGGGTATTATGCCGGATCTGCATCTTACGGCGGCGGCGCTCCAGCGCCCAGCATGGGACTCGGGCCGGTTCAAGTCGGTGCGGTTAGTGTCAGCAGCGGCAGCAATACCGGTTTTGCTTACTACAATCTCACGCCGCGTCCCGCAGGCCTGCCCGGAAATGGCAACACCAGCTTGCTGTTTCCGCTATCTATTGCTTCGGCAATTACTTCGCCGTTTGGGTGGCGGACTCATCCAGTTCTGGGCTACGGCCGGTTTCACACCGGAACTGACTTGGGGGCCCCGATGGGAACGCCCGTACTGGCAGCCTATGCGGGTCAAGTGGCGATCGCAGATTGGTTGGGTGGCTACGGTTTGACTGTGGTTCTCAACCACAACAAAAAGTCTCAGGAAACTCTCTACGCTCACCTTTCGGAACTGTTTGTGAAACCGGGAGAGTGGGTGAAACAGGGAGAGACTATCGGCCGCGTCGGCAGTACGGGAATGTCTACAGGGCCTCACCTCCACTTCGAGGTTCGGCAAATGACTGACCAGGGTTGGGTGGCGATCGACCCGGGTTCTCAGCTAGAATTCGCTCTGGCAAAAATGATCGGCAGTTTGGAAACCGCCAAAGTACCGCAAATGCCGAAAATGGTGGAAATACAAACCGCTAGCGGACTCAAGGATTTGGAAAACGATCTGCCCCAGCTTCCACCTCTGCCGCTGGGAATGGACATCGAAGTTCACAACCTCCAGCCGCCATTCCCGGAACTGTTAAAAGCTGACACTTCTAAGCCCAAAGAGCCCGAAGCAGTCAAACCCAAAACTCAGAAGCAAGCTAACAGGTAAAAATGCCGGCTGGGATAGATTAATTTTTTTAGGGGCGGGCTATTCGCCCGCCACGCAAGAAAATTGATGTTTTGTAGAATGGGCCCTCCTAGCCTGTTGCTGAGCATGGTTTAAGATGTGTTGATATCAGATCCGATGGATTTCTCTTTACCAGAAAAAACCTCGGAACCAAGAAAAACCAATAAAAATGGGTAACTTGCAGCTTATGCTAATAGCGCAGCATTTGTGGGAATTAATTTTATTTCTGATTATTGTAGTCTGCCCGATTCCCTTAAGCTTGTCTCTGGCCTTCGAGAATCAGAACGAAAACAAGAACTATTCATTTCCCCATTTTCTCCTCGTACTCCTGACGGGATGGAGCATTGTACAAGTATGTATCGGCTTGATTTTAGGAAGTGCCGAGCGACTAAATATTTCTGCGGTCATTATAGCAGAAATTCTGATTGGTGCGATGGGCGTAATCCTGATTTATACCAAAAACCACAGAGCTTTTACCTTCTCGCAGTGGCAGATTCCCAAACTCAAGCAACCTCTGGGCAAATCCGAACGCCTAATTATTGTTGCCACCGCTGTTGCAGGATTGGTGCTGTGGGACACTCTAGCAAGCAAACCCACCACCAATTATGACTCATTGTGGTTTCACCTGCCTGCGATCGCCCGATGGTATCAAACCCATTCATTTACATTATTAGATCCCGCCGGAAATTGGATTTTCGATCAGGAGCAAGCACGAGTATATCCCTACAATTGGCACGTTTTGTCGGCTTTGTGTTTGCTCCCCTTCCGAGAAGATTTTCTCACAGCTTTTCCCCTGCTAATTGCGTGGGTACTTGAGGGAATTGCCGTTTATCTATTGAGCGTAAAATTTGGAGCCACCCGAATTCACGGTATGGCAGCAGCATCTTTAGTATTGACAGTACCGATGGTTCTCAACCAAGTTAACACTATTCACCCCGATTTACCGCTAGCTGCAATATTTACAGCGGGTTTGTATCTAGGTTTATCCTATCATAGCAGCCGATCGCAATCCGAACTATCCCTATTTTTGGCAGCCGCAGGAATGCTAGCCGGAATAAAAATCACGGGGATAGTCTATGCAGCCTCACTTTTAGTAGGATTAGCCATCTTAGAAATTAAAAGATTCGCGGTTAATAAAAATTCCACACCAGCTAATTTTAGAATTCGCCACTTTATCAAACCAGTCTTGCTGTGCGGCCTAGCTTGTTGCTTGTTTTTAGGAGGTTTTTGGTATGCGAGAAACTTGCTGCACATCAATTATCCTGTCGCCGATACCAGCAATATTAAAGTTCCCTTACAGCCTGTTCCCTTACAGTCTCCAGTAACTACGCCAATACCTCCCGTACAGCAGCCCGCACCTATCCTACTTGTGCCGCTCGCTTCGCCGTCTTTCAATGCTTGGCAAAGCACTTTAGCAGCTCAATTTAATCCCACCAATATTTCCCACTGGCAAACTCTAGGTTTACAAATTATCATGAGATTGCAACTGCCCTTTCTGGCGATCGCACTTCAGGTATTGGCAGCACCTCTGGCTTTTATCAGAGGTAAAACCAGAACAATCAATCAAAATAATATCATTTTAATTGTAGTTCTCGCCAGCACCGGAATTCTGTATTTAATTACACCTTACACGTCAGGTACTGCGGGAGATTCTATCGGTCAAATCAGCCCTTTACTGGGTTTTAATCTCAGATACGGTTTTCCCTTTTTAAGCTTGCTGGGCATAGCCGCTGCAGCTACAGCAACTCGGATAAAAACTCCAAATCAAGTAGTTCTGGCAGTGGTTTTGGTTAGTGGTTTGTTCGGAATTACTAGCAACACAATTTTTGATTATATTAAAAATGCTTCTTTCACCGGAGATAGTATTGTTTGGGGAAGTTTGTTGATTGACAATTTTAAGTCTAACCCAATACAAGCTATTAATACTATCGGGAAAATATTAGGCCCCAGTTGGCAAGATATATTAAGAGATCCGATATTTTATCTTGTGTCAGTGACGCTGGCTGCGATATTGTGGAAAATCAATCCTGGCTATAGAGGGCTGAGTCATCTATTTCCCACTCGAAAAAAATCGATTTACATAGTGATAATTTGTGTCTGTATAGGATTGATAGTAATTGGTCATTGGAGGGAAAAGCGAGATTTTGCACGCACCGAACTGTATCGCGGTATTTACGAATATATTGATAAAAATACAGTACCTGATGAAAGAATAGGCTTCTTTTTAAGTTCCCGCAGCTACCTGTTTTATGGGAGAAATTTGGACAGACAAGTTTTATCTGTGCCGTTTAGAGCCGATCGACTTTCGGCATGGATTGACAACCTCCGGCGAAATAAAATTAGGACTGTGGGATTCGGGCCCCATACTGGGACAGACGCAGCTACCAGAAAAGCTCTATCTTGGCTGACAAGTGCCCAGGGCCCGCTGCAACAAGTTTTCGGAAAAGATTTTAATACTGAGTCGGTGTTGTATCGCTTGAAAAATTAAAATATAGCAGTTATAATTCAATACGGTTCAGTGGCGGCAGATTGGCTGCAAAATCGGGAAAATCGATTTGTGGAAACACCACACTGCTTAATCGGAGGTCTAACGGTAAACGCGCTGCCGGATAATATCTATTCTACTGGCAGCCAGCAACTGATCGATTACCTTTACAGCTACTATAATGCTATAGGCGATCGCGCGGCATTTTTCAGTTCTCAAAATGCTGGATTTGAAGGAACTAATATTCATAAAATGCAGGTGCAAAGATATGTATCTCGCAGTAAATAACCGAGCCAAAAACACCGAATAGGGAGTAGATTTGGCCTTGGTTGAGATGGATGGCAGCGGGTAAATTATCTGGAACAATCTTCTGAACCTGTGCAATAATTAATCAAGTTAGCTCGTAATAAAATTAGCTTTTATCAACAGCGTATACAGGGAGAAACCCTGAGTCGTTCTAGTTCCTAGACATCTTTGTCACCATCCCAGAATAAATTGCTTAGTTGAAAGAATGAATATATTAAAAAAATCCGTTAAGTAAAATTTATTAAGTCTCCGATAATTGGCACAAAAAGTGACAATAAAACCCGAAAAATTAGGCGGAGATAAATTTTTCGGGCGGGGATTTTTCCAGCATTCCCAGTGCTGCGAGTCAGATATGCGGAATGTGCCCTAAAGAGCGATCGCACAAAAACTGGCGCAGTTGCACACCGATCGCCTCCAGAGAAAAATGAGTTTCCACCCGAATGCGAGCGCGCTTGCCCAACTCCCGCCCCCACGCCCGATCGTCTAAAACCCGACCGATCCCCCCTGCCAAAGCGGTTGCATCCTCACGGGGCACAACGATCCCGCCGTCAGCTTCGCCCCCCTCGAAAATATCAGGCACTCCAGGCGCGTCAGCAGCCACAACGGGCAACCCGCAAGCCATCGCCTCCAGCGGTGCAACCGGAAACCCCTCATGCCGAGAAGGCAAAGTATAAACGTCAGCAGCCGAGAGGTACTGTCGCATCAAAGCGCGATCGCGCACATATTCATTCACCCAAACAATGCCCGAAAGCTGCATCTGAGCGATTCGCTGGCTCAATTCCTCCGCGTCGCTACCAGTCCCCACCAGCAACAGCCGCAAATCTCGGCCTGGGCGATCGCGACAGATCCCTTCCCAAGCTTCCAGCAAAATATCTAACCCCTTGCGGCGGATGTCAATCCGCCCGTGACAGGCGACAATTTCAGCGTCACCGGGAAAACCCAGCAGTTGCCGAGCTTCAGCGCGATCCATTGGCTGCCACAGTTCCAAATCCAGCGGGTTAAAAATGCGGGCAATCTTGGCAGGAGGCACGCCATAGCGACTTTGCACGCGCTGTACCTCGGTTTGCGAAGCAATAATTAAACCCGCGCTCGCTTTGAGGGCGATCGGGCGCGACAAACCTTCCCAAGGACTAACCTGAAAATCGCCCCCCTGAAACGTGGCAAAAACAGGCAGCCCCATCCGCCACCCCAACCAAGTGCAAGCGTCGAAGCGCGGGTACTCGTATTCTTGGCAGAGAATCGCTTGGCAGTTTTCTCGTCGCAGTTCTGCAGCCAGCAACCCCAGCGGTGTAGCCAGGTAAGGAGTAACGCTTTTCACTCCTGCCAACATCAGACGGCCCAGGCCTCGAACCTCTCCAAACATATCCTGAACCGTCCACCCTTGAGGGTTAACCATCTGGCGGCGGACAGCTTGGTAAAGTTGAGGTGCCGGCAGGGTGCAGATTGTTGCTCCTGTGTCTTTGTGGGTGTAGCGCACGGGTTCAGCCACGCTACCAGAGATGCAGAATAACACTGTCCGCACCCCTGCCCGTCGCAGCGCCTCAATGTAGCCAAACATCCAACCCCCCGTCATTTCGTTGCAAAAAGCTTCAAAGGAAACCCCGATGGTATCTAAAAAATCTTCGATTAAATCGCCCCAGTGCAGGAGGGCGATCGTTGGTTCTGGTGGGCTATTATCAAACTTCATTTACTTTTTATCAATGCTCATTATATAATATCCAGTAAACAACTAAATAAGGCACGGGATCAAATAGATACATACGCAATCCCCGATCTACAGAAATGTTACGGGATGAGTAGCCGTTGAACGAGAGGCTCAACTTTGAGCGAGCGAGCGTTGGAACTTTTTTATAAAAAGGATGTAAAACTTTAAAAGTCACTTGACCGAACAAAACTAGCAAGTTATAAAAAAATTAGGACTCGAGCTAGAGTGAAATCTAAACAACGAATTTTTAGATATTTAATTTGTGGGATTATTACAGCAATTTTCAATGTTGTGTTAATTTATCTTATTATCGCAACTTGGAAATTTAACACACAAATTCTCCGCAATGTTGCCAATATTATTTCGATTGAAATTTCTTTATTATTTAGTTTTTTTGTTTATCGAACGTGGGTTTTGGTAAGTCATCACTCAAGTTGGCAAGAGATTTTAGGGCAGCAGATCCCTCGCTACCACATCTCTTGTGGATTAGTTGTCGCTACTCGAAGCTTCTTGGTTTTCCCTATTTTAGAGGGGTTAAAAGTGAATTATCAAATTAATACCTTAACGGGGATTATTCTCGGATCTGTTATCAACTATGTTATCAGTGAAAAATGGGTCTTCACAAAAAATAAAAATTCTGCTCAATCGGGAGATAGCAAATGATTAAAATCAATTCTGCAAACATACCACCTACCCAAGACGATCCAGATCTACTCCAGAGTCAAATTTTAGGGATTCGAGAGCAGTATCGAGATCAGTATTGGAAAAAGCGCGATGCCATTTATCAAGATAGACTCCTCTGGAGAGCGCAAACTTTCCGTCATCTAGTTCACCTAATTCCGGGTCAAACCATCTTAGAAATTGGCTGTGGCGAAGGTCTTTTTACAGAACAACTTCTCACCGTATCTCGCGGAGAAAATCCGATCACAGCAGTTACCTTTACCGAACTCCCTAAACCAGATACTTTGGTTTCTTCAGTTGAGTTTATCAATGCAATGTCTATCCCAGGAACCCTTGAAGGACGACATTTTGATTTGATTGTGGCAATGGATTTATTGGATAAGCGAAATAGCGGCTGGTTTCTCCAAAAAGTTTATGAACTTCTAAATCCGGGCGGTCAAGTCATTTTTTATGACAGTAATCCCTGGAATATCGTTCTGAGATTACGTCGATTTATTTCTCAAAATTTTGGAAATAAAGACCCCAGAAAACTCCTCAATCGTCCAGAATTATATGAACTAATTTCCGAAATTGGCTTTATTAGAATCTTTGCTATTTTCAACGATTTTGTTTATGCTCCCCTCACCAAAGACTTGATTTGGCTATTACGAAATCTTTCGATTATTCTCGAAAATACTCCTGGGTTAAAGACCCTGGCGGGATCAATTCTCATTCATGCTCAAAAGCCACCTAGAGTTATTAACAGTCCCCAAATCTCTCTGTGTGAACACGAGCAGTTACGGGGAGCAGTCTCTGTCGTCATTCCCTGCCATAATGAGGAGATGAACATCGAACCCCTAATTACTCGACTCAAGGTTTTTTTTGGCGATTATCTCCACGAAATTATTCCCGTCGATGACAATAGTCAAGATAGAACCCGTGAAGTAATTCAACGTTTAGCAGACGCAGATCCCTTGATTAAACCTGTCTTCCGGGTTCCACCCAATGGCGTAGGAAGAGCGCTTGCAGATGGCTATCGAGTAGCGACAGGGCAGTATATTTTATCAATGGATTGTGATTTTCAGCATCTTCTTCCAGAAATTCGCGATTTGTTTGACAAGGCAAATCAGGGCTATGATGTAGTAGTGGGCAGTCGATTTTCCCGCCATAGCGTATTGCTTAATTACCCTTTATCTAAAATAATTGTCAATCGAGGATTTCATCTCTTGGCACAGATATTATTCCTGCGAAATTTTCGGGATTTAACCAATAATCTCAAACTCATGCGGCGAGAGGTAGTTGAGAACCTAGAACTTACTCAGCCAGGATTTGCCATCAATGCAGAGACAGGACTGCAACCTCTTTTGAAAGGTTATTCACTCATTGAAGTTCCCATTTCTTGGATTAATCGTACCCCAGATATGGGAATTTCATCGTTTCGACTGATCCGAGTAGGTGGGGGATATGGGCAAGTTTTGTGGCAATTGTGGTTAAAAAATCTGTTCAAGAAAAGGCGCTAACAAAATCATCACTCGCCAGTTCAAAATCTCGTGATTAACAGTACATTAGGACTATACTTCTATGTCTATTGTTTCCAGCGATCGCAACTCCAAGCTATTTGTCTGGGGTATTTGGTTAGCAATGCTAATCGCTGCTTTCATCTGTTTAGCGAACTATGGGAGAAATATTCCCCTGGCCGAAGATTGGTTGTTGGTTAAGCCCTTGACAGGACATGAACCCCACCTAGTTAGTTGGTTATGGCAGCAGAATAATGAACATCGTATCCCTTTACCACGCCTAATTTTGTTAACTTTGCTCAAGTTTACTAAGGGTGATTTTCGTTCAGGGATGGTACTTAATGTCGTGACATTCGCTTTTGTTGCTGCGGCTGCCATTCAAGTCGCTCGATCTTTGCGAGGGGGAAAAACCAGCTATGCGGATGCCTTTTTTCCCATTGCTTTATTGAATATCAGCAATTGGCCTAATCTGTTTTGGAGTTGGCAGTTTACCCAAGTCTTGCCTACTGCCCTCACCTACATTATAGTCTTTGTCTTTGTCATTCAACCCACTCTGACAACGCCTTTAGCAGTAGCAATCGGTGGGGTGAGTTTGGTTGCACTTCCCTTTTGTGGAGCGAATGGGTTGTTATTAGTTCCTTTGCTCGCACCTTGGTTCATCTATCGTGGCTTTATCAACTTCTACGCTACGGATTCCAAAGATAAACAGCGATCGGCGAGTATTATTTCAATCAGTTTGGCAGCGATTGCCTTGTGTTTAATAGGTGTATATTTTATTGGCTATCAACGTCCCACTTGGAATCCCCCCAGTCCCGGTTTAGGGCCCACACTCCAGACAGTTGCTAAATTTTTAGCTTACAGTTTCGGAGGCGTTGCTGCTTATTCGTGGAGTTTTTTTGTATTGATAGCCTTTGGGATTTTCATGCCTACTTTGGGAGTAGTCATTTTAGGCATTGTAAGCCATCAAGGTTTGGAGAGACAGCGAGCCTTGACAATGCTCTTATTATGTGGTGTTTTCGGTGTTTATTCCTTAGCAGTAGGCTATGGTAGAGCTGGACTGATTCCATCTCAAGGATTCCCCATGCGATACGTGATGTTTGCAGTTCCCATGCTATGTACAACCTTCTTTATTTGGGAATTGTACGGCTCTCGAAAATGGCAACAAATTGTTCAGTGGGGACTGTTTTTAGGGATGTTGCTACTGCTTCCTTTAAATACCCTAGCTGGGTTTCAGATGTTTGGCAATTGGTATGATGGTGTCATGGACTCAGTTGAGCAAGATATTGCTAATGGAATTCCTCGATCGCTCCTCGCTAAGCGTCACCGAGATTCTCTGGTTCACTGGTGGAGCGATCGGGAATTGGCAGATAATATGCAGATGCTTTACCAAGCTCGAGTAGGAGTTTTTGCTCAAATGCGAGAAGATACGGTTAATGATTCCGATAAAAATATTGCCCAGTAAATCAGTTTTTAACAGCGCCTCTGCGAACGCACCATTTCCTGCCTTCCGCCTGATGTTTCTCCCTACTTTTGCCAAGCGTATGCAGTTTCCGTCCCCAATGATTCAGGTTTATGCAGCCAATAGCTCACCCAGGTTAAAGGAGTGAGTGCAGTACAAAAAAATTGGCGCTTGAGAGAAGATAAACGGGAGAAAGCAACATCATGACAAAGTACCGTCAATGGATTAATAAAAGTCGCAGAGATTTGGCAAGGAAAACCAATTAATGCTGTCAGTTCATCGATCGTATAGCCGCGCCGGACATGACCCCATTCTGCCATCACCTCCGCTTCCGGTGGGCAAAGTGGTTTCATAAATCCATAGTAGGGAAACCGCCAATTTTCATTGGGAGTGCTCACTAATAAAAATCCCTTGGGTTTGAGCACTCGCAGCGCTTCTGAGATTGCTTTTTGATGGTCGGGAACGTGCTCGATCACGTCAAACATCGTTACTATATCAAATGATTCATTTTCAAACGGTAAATTCGTGGCATCACCGCAGATGAAGCGGACTTTTTCTTGTTGGTTACAAGGGGCATTTGCATATTTAGGATCGAGGTCAATGTTGGTAATCTGTGCTTGCGGATAGAGTAAAGCCGTCAAGCCGCCTTGACCGCCTCCGACTTCTAATACTTCTTTACAGGGAACGTCAGGGGCAATGCGGTAAATTGCTCGCATCTTTTCCCGATAAAAGAATCCTTGAGTCAAACCATGCGGAAAGGGGTTGCGGGATAAAAAACGACCCAAATTTTCTTTATTTCCTCTTGTCTCTGACGGATGAATTGCTACCATTGTTTTTTTCCTATAAACTCCAAAAATTACTAATTTTTGTGACTCTGATTCTGGATATAAAATTGTACTCCAGCCAAACAGCCTAACGCCTCAGAAAAGAGCGTTTTATTGACCCCTCTAAATCCTGTCAACGATCCTATGATGAATCGCTTGACATAATATCTAGGCAAAGCGATGAAAACGCGACGCAAGTTGCCCCAGTGTTTGTACCTTTCAAACTGCACAAAAAGCGCTGCGATATGTCCGCGCATATAGTGATACATTTGGTGTTTTAAGCTATCCAGATCGCCGCGGTGGTAGTGGTAAACGACCGCTGTTGGTTCATAGCGACAAAACCAGCCTTCGGCAAGCACTCTATACCAAATTTCAGAGTCTTCACTACACCCAGAAGCGCCTGCACCCAACCGTTCGTCAAAGTATCCAATTTTATCAAAAAGTTCGCGCCGGAACGCCATATTTGCCCCTGCACCAATGCGCCAAACGGGGACAGCGAACGGCTTCATTTCCTCAAAAAATTGAGTATCAAAGGTTGTAGGGCGGTATCCCCATCCGAAGCCAGTATGACCTTTTTGGAAGATCAATTGGGCTTCATTTTCAAGTTCTGCTGGTAGAATAAGTCCCGTCATGGCGATGACGCGATCGCCCTGGAAACTTTGGGCAATTCTGGCAATCCAATCAGGATGAACAATCACATCATCATCAGTAAAAGCAATTATATTGCCTGTACTGTGACGGATGCCAGTATTGCGGGCCAAGCTCAAACCAGGGCGAGGTTCTAAGACATATTTAACGTCTGGTATTTTCGCAACTAATTGCTGCGTAGCATCTGAACTGGGAGCATTGTCAACAACAATAATTTGGTGGGGAGGATGGGATAAATTTTGCAGCGATCGCAAACATCTCTCTAATTGTTCCGGTCGATTTCTAGTACAGATCAAAACAGAAACAGTTTCACTATTTAAGTGCGAAAAGTGTTGCTCAAGTTTCGCAAGGGGTTGTTCCAAAGCCATGAGAGCTTGGAACTCAGGTGGGCGATCGCGGGCTGGATTTTTGGAAATAACTGGCAAAGCTGGTTTAAAACCTTGCTCTAGCAAATGACTACCGATGGTAGGAGTAATTGCTTGTACCGCTAAATTAGTCAATTCTGTTGCTGACATTGGCAACTGAGCGGCTACAATCTCCTGTTGACCAAGGGGTATATTATGCCACCAAAACACAGTGTAAATGCCCCCATAACCAGGCATTACAGGCAAGTCAGGAATGGCTTTACTTAGCTCTACGTTAATAACTTTCCAGGCGTTGCTCACAGAAATTACCTCAAAGTAGCAATAGATTTATCGGGTGGCTAACCGACTAATTTTGCCCGACCCAATAACTCTCGACGTTCCTCCGGTTCATGCGGATCATCCGGTTAATTCCGGCCCACTTACCCCGCACAAAACTTTTGTTGATCTCCACTTCCGCCGGATTCATTCGCCCCAAAGCCGTTCTTAAAGATTGAATTACGATATTTTGGGAAGCTTTTACCCCATCCCAAATAAATTTAAACAACCAATCTTGATAAGAACCCGACCAGAGAAGAGAATCGCCCAAAACTTGAGAAGTCCCTAGACCATAGTTAATATCTATCAAGTATTTTTGAGAAGTACGCCTAGTGGGAATAAAGTGCTTTAACTGGCAATCAGGAGTGTACCAAAGGTCGTATCCCGCTCCGTAAATCCGCAAAGCGATTTCCACATCTCCCCCTGATATGAGCTTGGTTCCGATGCGATCGTGAAGTAACGGTTTATCAATCCAACCAGTATGTGCCAAAGCTCCTCTATTCAACACTAATCCTGCTCCCACGAGACAAGATTTTTTTTGGGGTTCTGTGCCGTGTTCTTGTTGTGCGAAGGAGTAACCATAATTCAATACATATTTAGGCGGTGGAGTTTCCCAATCTAAAATCACTCGACCACCAAAAGCGCCGCAGTCAGGATGAGTCGCAGCAAATTTAACAGCTTGCTCCACCCAATCTTCTGCCAGGAAGCAATCGTCATCGACGAAAGCAATCCAATCAGCGGTTGTATTTTGAACCCCGTAGTGGCGCGCATAGGTTAATCCTTGCTGGGTTTCTGAGCCTGTAGAAAGGTAGGGAATTGTTCCCGACACTCGATATTTTTCGACAACTTCCTGCGTGTTATCCGTGCAGTTATTATCGACCACTAACACCTTCCACTCTAACTCAGGCGACACTTGCTGTTGGGCAAGGGCCGATAGAGCTTTGTTGAGAAGATGAGCATTGTTATAAGTACAGATGACGATATCAATGGGCGGAAGCTTAGTCATATTTAATTGTCGTTTCCTGCATTGAACGAGAAATAGATTTCTGAAGCAAATCTCCTTTTTTTAGGCAAATTGCCGCCGAATCTGCTCGATACGTTTTAAAGAACGGGGGTACTCGCCAAAAAGCCCTACGATACCACCCCACATTTCAGCTAAAATCATCGTTGGGGGCAAAGGATGACAGCCCCTAATACTCTTTTGCAATTCATCTAACTGATAGCCCATCCACCAAGCGATCAGCCGGATTAGCTGCGATCTCTTGGCAGGATCGGTCTGATAGGATTTTATCACAAAAGCCATAAAACCTAACCCCCAAGTCCAATACTGGCGGCGCAGTTTTTCATATTCCCGGCGGTGTTGGTGAAACACCAGATAGCGAGGGTCATAGACGAGGGGATAGCCAGCGCGAACAACTCGATAAAAAATATCTAAATCGCCACCGCCGGGGAGGGGCGCACCTGTATCGAGTGCATCATCAAATCCCCCTAGTTTGAGTAAAACATCGCGGCGAAATGCCATATTGCAGCCAGCTCCAAATATGCCTGCACCACAGGGGTATAACGGATTGTGAGGCAATATTTTGCCATAACGAATTTTCTCAAATCCGCGCCGAAAACCGCCCCGACTTTCAAATAAAATTTGGGCTTCAGTGGCTAACTCATAAGGTAGCACTAACCCTGTAAAACCACCCGCATCGGGATTTTCTGCCCAAGCTTCCCTCAATCCGTTCAGCCATTGGCGATCGGGCGTGACATCATCATCTAGAAAAGCTAATATTTCCCCAGTTGCTTCCTGCAAGGCGCGATTGCGAGCGAAGTCTAAACCGGGTTTTGGTTCCCTGGCATAGCGAACTCCTGGTAGGGAGTCTACCAATTCTTGTGTTTTTTCATTAGAAGGTGCATTATCAATTACTAACACTTCAAAGTTAAGATTTTCACCGGAAATAGGTGTTTGCAACTTGAGTAAATGTTGCAGACACCGGGCCAGGTTTTCCGGCCGATCTTTCGTACAAATTGCCACTGTGAGCGAGGGAAAAGTATCGCCTTTTTCGGTAGGATTTAACTCTTCTCTAATCGCTTCCTGAAGTAACTTAGCGCCGACTTCCCGTTCAATCATTTTAGCTAAATCTTCAGGAGAAAGGACGCTCTTTGGAGGAAGAGGCTGCATGATCAAACCAACAGCTTTATCTTTTCGCCGCACCACTAAGGCAATTCCTGTATCTTCCTCAGAAATTGTCAGAGTGGGAAGGGGCTGTGTCACTTCAATGTCAATAATCGGATAAGGCATAAGTGATTCACCAAATTCCTATTAGTTTTGTAAGTTGCGGTGTTGCAGATGATAAAGCTTGGCAAACAAGCCATCGAGTTTTAGCAAATACTGGAGGTTCCCTTGTTCGATCGCCCTGCCATTTTCCATCACAATAATTTTATCGGCATTTTCAATCGTCGATAAGCGATGAGCAATGACAATGACGGTGCGGTTCTGGCTGAGCGTGTTGAGGGCCTCCTGAATCAAGTTTTCAGCAATACTATCTAGAGCATTCGTTGCTTCATCCAAAATTAGAATATCGGGGTCGCGGACAATCGCGCGAGCGAGGGCAATACGCTGCCTTTGTCCGCCAGAAAGGCGAACGCCGCGATCGCCCACTTTCGTGTCATACCCTTCCGGCAGTTGGCTAATGAAATCGTGAGCATTGGCAAGTTTTGCAGCGTCAAAAATTTCTGCCTCCGTTGCTTCCAAGCGCCCGTAGGCGATATTATCCTTCACCGTCCCGCTAAAGATATGAACCTCTTGGCTGACAATCGCAATTCCCTTTCGCCAGTCCGTTAAATTCAGTTCTTGTAAGGGGCTGTTGTCAATATAAATTTCTCCTGAAGTTGGCTCGTAAAAGCGGCAGAGTAGGCTGATAATGCTGGATTTTCCCGCACCCGATGGACCCACTAAAGCAGTAGTTTGACCGCGTTTAAACTCGACGGAGACATCCTCTATTGCAGGCTGATCTTCAGGATTGTAAGTTAAGGAAACTGACTCAAAATAGATCGCCTGCTTCAACTTGTCAAAGGGAACGGTACCAGAACGGATGTAAGGTTTATCAGAAGTCTCTAAAAAAGCCATCACCAGTTCAGCAGAACTGGCGGTAGATATTAAACCTAGCCTCGCTACATCTAGTTGTTGTACCTGGGGTTGCAAGCGGTAGAGTATGAATAAAAAAGTCAGCAGTGTTGGCATAGCTGACTGGTTTTGCAGGAGGGCGATCGCCAAAATTGCTAGCAGGAGGAGTGCGGAAAAAACTTCATAGAGCGGATTGATGAGCCCTCCCAGCATATCGAGTTGGAAAAAGGTGTTTCGCACCTGCTGGGAAGCGCGATCGAAGCGTTCTTGCTCGTAAGGTTCCCGTCCAAAGGAGCGGATGGTTCTCATCCCCCCTAATCCCTCCCACATTCGGACAGCGAGCTGAGAATTGGCGTCTACAGCTTGCTGTGCCAGATGTTTGACTCGGCGCGTCACAAATTGGATGAACTGCGAAATTAGGAAGAGGGATATACTGATAATTAAGGTGAGTTGCCAAGAGATGAGTAGCAATAGTGTTGCCAGGACAGTAATCGTACAAGCATAGGTAATCAAGTTAACAAACAAACTCAAAGCTTTGCTAGTCTGCCAACTTTCTGTCGCCAAAATATTCATAATCTTTCCCGATTCGCTACGCTCTAAGAAAGAGTAGCTAACGGTTAAAGTTTGGTTGAAAATTTTGCAACGCAATCGGTGGCTAATTCGCGAATTTAACCAAGCAAAAAGCAGAGAATTACTATAAACAATCAGGTTTTTGACGAGGATGCTAACTAAAATACAAGATGGGATGATTAAGACGCGGTAGCCAGCAGGGACAGCAGCGAATATCTTCATCAGAGAATCAATGAAAGAATTGCCAGTTACAGCCTGAGCTTCTTCTTGCTGTAAAGTTTGCAAAAAGGGAATGAATAAGCTAATGCCAAAGCCGTCGGAAAGGGAAGCAAGCATACCCAAGGAAATCATTGCCGGGATGGCCCAAGGGTATATCTTGAGGAGGGGAAGCAGAGTTTTAATAGCCTGAATCTCTTTTTTCATAAGACAACTCTGCCTGTGCCGATGGAGTGGCGCTAATGTTCACTTGAGGGAGCATGTCAATATCTGCTTGATTTCGCTTGACAATGCGGGAAATTGAGCGGTGAAAAATGTTCCCAATCCTTACCATCGATTCGATATTTTTGCGCCGACTCTCAACCAGCAGCTCTCGGCTGCTGAGTTTACAGTCAGAGGATTGCGGCTCTTGTGAACTCAGAGGTGTCTCCAGAGCAGCTTGAGGTTTCCAAAACTGGGATAATAGGTTTAAAAGGCTCTTCCCCAATACTCTGTAAAAACCATAACGGGACAACGGTGAGATGCACTCAGCTTTTAAAGCTTGGAATAACCAAAATAGCGCGGTGCGATCGCGGCCATTCCGACTACTTTGGTGTGCTAAATACATCAAAAAATTACTGGCTGACAATCGGTGTAGGAACTCGGGAATTTCCGGATGCCGTTGCTTTACATCTTGCAGCATTAATGCGTGAGACTTCGCCATCACCATATAATTGCTAGACATACTGCTGTCAACTTTGCGGTATCCAATTAGAAATTCCGGCACCACTCCGAATTGATAGTATTCTGCCAGTCGCAGGTACAAGTCCCAATCTTCACAGCCTTGAGCACTCTTCTCTATATAGCTAGTGGCGTAAAAGCCCACCTTATCTAAAGCAGAACGCCGGATCATCGAAGCGCTAGCATTGCCTAAAAAGTTGTGGCAAATTAAGGTTGCATAAACTTCACCTTCCATCGTAAAAGCGCGGAGTCCCCCGGTTAAAGATCCCTTTTCATCAATATCTAATGACCAAGAATAGACGACTCCTAACGATGGCTCTCCCTCCATCATACATTGAACTTGTTTTTCTATGTTTTCAGGATACCAAATATCATCGGCATCAAGGGGGGCAATGTATTCTCCTCTCGACTTCTGAATTCCTAAGTTGCGAGCAGCAGCGACCCCAGCATTGGGCTGTTTCAAAAGCTGGACGCGAGAATCTTTTTGGCTGATTTTTTCGACAATTTCAGCGGTTCGATCCTGGGAACCATCATCGACTACTAAAACTTCAATGGCTGGATAAGTTTGAGCCAGAACAGATTTGAGAGTTTCTTCAATAAATTGCTCAGCGTTGTATGCAGGGATAATGACTGAGACGAGAGGTAAATTGGGAGATTTTTGAGAATCTGGCTGCATTGGTTTTTAACAAGGTTTTTCAAATTTTTTTTTTGCTTTGTAGATTGGCCTCTCTACCTTACACTCGTCGCAGTCAGGACTTACACAGTCGGTGGAAGAGATAGCCAAGAAACCCCTAATAAAAATTGTACCGCATTCTCTGTTCAACGTCAATGGTATATAGCACGTATCAATGAGTTTTGCAAATCAAGAGAATGGTGATAGACTAAGCTGAAGTGCATTTAAATTGTATAGTCAAATTTAAGAAAATTCTTGTGGGGAGTAGGGGTTGGGCCAGAAAGCCCGCCCAAAAAATACAATTTAGATTCCCAACAGCTTACAACTAAAAGTTATATTCTAAATGATAAAGAGATGCTCCTCGGCCCACAGCTACTTCGTTCAGCAATGATTTTTATTGTTTCATTGATTAAATAAATCCGTGTTCTGCTAAGAATTCTGGTGTAATTGTTCCCAAACTGTTGATTGCCGGGGTTTCTTCCCACGGTTCGGGATGGGATTTTGAGCCGCTGCGGAGAAATTTGGCGACATATTTGCCCAGAATATCTGCTTCTAAGTTTACTAAACTTCCTGGTTGCAAATAGCTGAGGTTTGTCTCACCAAAACTGTGGGGAATGACAGCAACTTCAAACCAATTCCCGTCAGCATCGCAATCTGCCACGGTTAAGCTGATGCCGTTGACGGCGATGCTGCCCTTGGAAACGATGTAAGGTGCGATTTGACGTTGCCATCCCGAATTGGCGGATGGTGGGGCAGTAAACCGCATCTCCCAAGCGTTGGCGGTTTGGGTTGATGTCGCTAAAGTGCCGATCGCATCTACGTGCCCCGTCACGAAATGTCCCCCCAATTTGCTACCGGCGCGCAGGGAGGTTTCTAGGTTCACCAAAGCATCGGGGAATGATCCCAGAGTAGTGCGCCGGAGAGTTTCTGGGGAAGCGACGGCGACAAAACCTTGCGGCAAAACTTCCACTACCGTCAAACAGACTCCATCCACGGCTACGCTGTCCCCAATGGCTAAATCTTGTAAAATCTGGTAGGAGTTGTTTGATGTGCAGGAAATTTGGAAATAATCGTTGCCTAGCGACTTCAGTTTTCCGAGAGATTGAATTAGTCCTGTAAACATAAGTATTTTTCCTTAGTCGATCGCTTATTTACATGAAACCACAGGCACAAACCAGACGCAGGAGGTTTTTCCGTCCCCCTGTCCCCCGGAGTCAATCGAAAATCTAAAATCTCAAATCTAAAATCGATAGTCCCAGATCAGTTGCAGATTCAGGCGAAGATCGAGTCATACTGGATTTAGGTCATCTTTATGTCCGAGTTTTCTACCGCCTTGCAGTTTCTTAATTCTGTCAGTAACCCAGCCCTAAAACCAGGGACTGAGCTTGTAAGAGCAATCGAAGCAAGCTGTGCTGACGGGCCTCAGCCTTAACTGGCTACGTTATTTGAGTCACGACACTCCTTGAATGCGACGCTAGTTTTGGGCTCTGTCATTTGCAATTAAACAGTCTTAAGGTCACTGAGACAGTGTTGCAAGTCTAACAAGCTCTCATAACATTGACCGACAAGCGAACATTACCCCGAAAGGGAGCCGGAGACAACCATATCTCCAAAGAGGGGCAACCATACCCCTCTACCCCCGAAAGGGGAAAGGGGATTCAAGGTGGTGCTCACTGAGCGTAGTCGAATGTGTTGAAACCGCCCATGTTGTTTCCCTCTCAGGACTAAAGTCTCTGAGTTTCCCACTTACCGAGCATTTTTATGATTGAAATGAAAGTCGCTGGAATTGCCTTAGATGCAGCCACGCGCAGTCCTATTGTCCTATTGAGAGACGCTACTGAGCGACGGGCTTTGCCTATTTATATCGGTCAGGAGCAAGCAAAGGCTATTATTAGCGCGATCGAAGGCCACAAGCCTCCTCGGCCCTTAACTCACGATCTGATGGTCAATTTTTTAGAGGCATGGAGTCTTACCTTGGAGCGCATAGTTATTCACTCGCTGCAAGATAACACGTTCTATGCCGTGCTGATCGTCCGTCAGGGAGAAGTTAAAAAAGAGATCGATGCCCGACCTAGCGACGCGATCGCCCTAGCCTTGCGAACGAACTGCCCCATCTGGGTGATGGAAGAAGTCGTCGCCGATGCTTCGATACCGGTCGATCGAGATGCTGATGAGGCAGAACGCCGGGCCTTCCGGGAATTTATCTCAAACCTCCGTCCAGAGGATTTGATTAAGAGAAGTGGCTTGGGCCCGGGCGAAACTTCCTAAACTTTATGCGCTATCGACGGTTTGGCAAAACGGAGTTGCACCTGTCTGTATTTTCCTTGGGAACCATGCGCTATTTGGCTTCTGAGGAAACTGCCTGTCAGACTGTACAACAGGCAGTGTCTCAGGGAATCAATCACCTGGAAACGGCTGCAGGTTACGGTTGCAGCGAGGAATATCTTGGCGCGGCCCTTTCGGCGGGTTTGTCTGTCGATCGATCGCGCCTCCACGTCACTACAAAAATTTCCCCAACCGAGGATGCAGCAGCAATGGAACGCTGCATCGACGCATCCCTCAAACGCCTGAATTTAGACTATATCGATTGTCTGGCAATTCACGGTTTGAATACTTGGGAACATTTGGCGATTGTACGAGATCCCACAGGCTGCATGGAAGCTGTACGCAAAGCCCTGGCTGATGGGATCATTAGGCACGTCGGCTTTTCGACTCACGGGCCTCTGGATCTGATTTTGGCTGCAATCAATACAGATTTGTTTGAATTTGTCAATCTGCATTATTACTATTTTTTTCAGCGCAACGCCCCGGCAATTGAACTCGCCAAAGACAAAGATATGGGCGTTTTCATCATTTCCCCGGCAGATAAAGGAGGGCAACTCTACACGCCCCCGGAAACTCTCGCACAATTGTGCTCGCCTTTCTCGCCTTTAGAGTTGAACTATCGATTTTTACTCAGCGATACTAGGATTGGGACTTTGAGTGTGGGCCCTGCAAATGCCACAGAATTAGAGCAACCCCTGAAATATTGCGATCGCGACTTTCCCCTCACCAACTCCGAAATCGCTGCGTTCGATCGGCTAGAATCGGTTATTGCAGCAACTTTGAAAACCGACAAATGCAGCCAGTGCTATGCCTGTTTGCCTTGCCCGGAAAACATCAACATTCCCGAAGTATTGCGACTCCGCAATCTCGCCGTCGGGTGCGACATGACTGACTTTGGCAAATACCGCTACGCCATGTTTGAAAATGCCGGACACTGGTTTCCCGGCAGCAAAGGCAACCGCTGCACCGATTGCGGCGAATGTTTGCCCCGGTGTCCCGAAGAGTTAGACATCCCAACTTTGCTCAAAGATACTCACCAGCGACTGGGCGGCAAAGCAGGCAGGCGGTTGTGGGATTGAAAAAAAGGTGATGAAGGGAAAAGGCGATCGCACCTGCCACCAAATACCGCACAGAAACTTGGTTTTTGGCTTCCCCTGCCTAAGTTTTTTCTTTAACTCCTGCAACAATTAGGTTAAACTCGTTTTTAAGTGAATTTACATACTGCAAGCAAAAATCCGGGTTTTTGAGCCAGGGTGAAAACCTAAAATTGAGCGAAAAAGTACCTCTGTTTTTGGGGATCAATACTGCCAACAGGCTTTCAAGAACATCCGACAGCATACTAATAACTAAATAACAAAATCTGACTCAGCAGAATTCAAACAGTAAAATTCTGATCGTTTATATGAATGGGCAGCCCGCATCTACTACCGATTTAGCATCTACTCCTATGGCTCAGACTCACTTAAACAACCTCCAGTCAGATTGTCCGCAGCCAACTACAGCAGTAAGTTCCGACAGATTTGCAGCAGTTGTCATGCCTTGCACTTACAATTTGTCTCTCACCCGCAAACAACTAATTGGACTCCTAGTTGTACCAATAATCTTGCCACTGGGACTTGCAGGAGCGGCGCTTTGGATGATATTGACAGCGGGACTGATCCAAGGGCAAAATCAAGCTAAATCAGAATTAGTTGTTAGTGAAATTAACTATAATCTCAAACTCGATCGCGCCGCCGACCGTTTGCAAAACTCCTCTGACAGCAAAACCATCGCCCAAACAGCCTTAGCTTACAACAGCGGCAAAAAATTATCATATTTGCAAAAATCTGTCAAGCAAATTCTAGAAAATCAAGTCAAAACAGGAGCAATACACAATGCAGCTTTAGTGGGGAAAGATGGGAAGATAATTGTTAGCGTTAATCTCAACCAAGAGGGACAAAGTTTTAATCCTCGCAACCTAGCCTATCAAGTATTAGCAAAAAAAGAGCAAATTACGCCCAGCAAAATTCTGGCTAAATCGGAAAATCAGAAACAATTGCCAACTTTGCAAACGGGATTGAGCGAACGTGTCCTTGTGAATTACTCAGAAATTCCCGTAAAACATCCCAAAAATCAGACTGTTATTGCTGCTTTATTTTTAGGAACAAATCTGAGCCAAATCCCGATGGTTGCCAGTAGCGAAATAGTCCATTCACTCGGATTTTACGCTATTTATGCACCGCTTAATGAGGGCAAATATGTCTTGGTAAGTGGACAAAGTGTTACGAAAAATCAACGGTTGCCCGACTTACAGTGGATGGACAGATCGCTACTGATCTCTGCACGCGCCGCCGATGGGAAAGCAGTTGCTCAGCAAATAAAAATAGGGAATCAGGCTTATACAGTAGCAGCAAAATCCCTGAATAATCTAGCCGGAAAACCCGCTGTAATTTTAGTGCGGGGCATCCCCACAACCTCGATCGAAACTTGGTGGGGCAACAACTGGCTGCTGGCAATGTCTGCGGCTGCCCTTGTCCCCTTCGCCTTGGGAGTTGCCGTCACTCGCCGGATTGCTAAACCCGCTAACTCAGATTTATCAACATCAGACGGGAATTGGGCATTTAACTCCAGCGCCGAACTGCCGCAGCGATCGCGGACATTTGATATAATTTATGACAATTTAAATTTCGGCGAATTCCCCGATTTATTTCCCAAAAAATCGAGTTTAGATGGTCAATTAGCCGTAGATTTTCGATATAATAAAAAATTGGCGGGCGATCCTCTTCGAGGGCTTCGCCAACGCCCGATCGCAAATCCCCACATCCCGCTCGCTTTCCAACCCCTAGAATTGCCCGAAAACTCCGTCTCAAACCAGTCGCGACAGGTAAATACAGAAAATACAGAACTAGAAAAAAGCGCGATCGCCTTAAATCTAGTCCAGGAAGCTTGGCAAGACTTAAATCGCCTCAACTGGGAATTGCAGCCAGAAATACTCGATCGCCAAAACACTCAAAAAGCCCTGCGAAAGAGCGAAGCACTGCTGCAAGCGATTTTAGACAACTCAACAGCAGTGATTTACATCAAAGATGTTGACGGAAAATACCTGCTCACAAACCGCCATTTTGACAATTTGTTTGACATCGCAAAAGAGCAAATAACAGGGAAAACCGACGGCGATATTTTTCCCCAAGACTCTTCAGCAGCCCTGCGAGAAAATGACCTGAAAGTTCTCGAATCCTCCTCGCCCCTAACCCTCGAAGAAATCATCCCTCAAGACGACGGCCCGCACACTTATATTTCTCTGAAATTTCCCCTCTGCAACTCCGAAGGTAAAGCTTATGCAGTCGGTACAATTTCTACAGATGTGAGCGATCGCAAACTTGCCGAAGTCACCCTAGAAAAAGCCAAAGCAGAACTAGAAATAGAAGTCGAACAGCGCACCCTATTCCTCAAACAAGCCAACGAACTCTTGCGGTTTGAACTGGCCGCCAGAGTCCGCGGCGCCATCACTGTCAGACAAATGACGGCTCAAGTAGCCCGACACGCCAGAACTGTTGACGGCATTCTCGGCGCTTCTCTTGACCTAATTTTTCTAGTAGATCGATCGGGAAAATACACCTATGTCAGCCGCACCGCCGCTCAAGCTGCCGGCATGAACCCCAGACAAATGATTGGCAAAACCTGGCAGGAATTAGGCTGGTCGCCAACAATTATGCAGCGGGTTCACCAAGAATGCCACGGCATATTTGCCACAGCCGAGCCCGTGAAAGGCGAAGTAATTGTCCCCACGGCCAACTGGGGAACCCGCGACTACGAGTACATTCTCAGCCCGGTTTGTGCGACAGACGGCAGCGTCGAAGCCGTAGTGGCGACACTGCGGGATATCACCGAACGCAAAGACGCGGAGGAAGCGTGGCAGTTGGCCAAAGAAGCCGCAGAACTCGCCAACCGCGCCAAGAGTGCTTTTCTGGCAAACATGAGCCACGAGTTACGCACTCCCCTGAATGCGATTATCGGCTACAGCGATATACTGGTGGAAGATGCCGAAGAGTTAGGCCACTTAGAGCTAGTCTCGGATTTAGACAAAATTCGCACTGCTGGCAAACACTTGCTGCGGCTGATAGAGGACATTCTCGACATTTCCAAAATTGAAGCTGACAAGATGGAGATTTACCTCGAAAGCTTCGATGTTGGAGGTTTAATCGAGGAGGTGGTAACAACTATCAAACCGCTAATGGATAAAAACGGCAATACTTTGCAAGTATTGAGTTCTGACAATATCGGCGCGATGCACGGCGATTTGATGAAAGTGCGGCAGGTAATGCTGAATTTGCTCAGCAATGCTGCTAAATTTTCTGCTAATGGGGCGATCGTGCTTACTCTAGAAAGAATTACCAGTCAAGAATTAAAAAATAAATATCAACCGAAAGTTGCTCAAATGTTAATTTTGGATTCAGACTTTTTAATTTTCCGAGTGACGGACACGGGCATCGGCATGACACAAGAACAGCAAGAGCGACTGTTCCAACCTTTTACTCAAGCTGACGATTCAACTACTCGCAAGTACGGCGGTACGGGTTTGGGACTGGCTATCAGCCAGCGTTTTTGTCAGATGATGGGCGGCGATATTGAAGTTACTAGCGAGTTAGATTGCGGCTCTACTTTTGCTGTGTGTCTGCCTGCTTCATTGTTTAAGCGATCGGAATTTTAATAATTTTGCAGAAATAAGAGAAGAGTCGGCGGTTGAAACCGCTACTATACAAACAATGTCCGCCGCCGCGGACTGAAGAATAATAAAATTAACTTCCAGGCTCCAGCCTGGGAACATAAATCTAGAGGCTCTGCCTCGGTTGGAAACATGGAGGCAGAGCCTCCGGATCTGCATTACTAGGCTGGAGCCTAGTAACGAGTAATTTAAAATTATCTGCGTTTATCCGTGTTTATCTGCCTTACATCTGCGGTTTCTGTATCAATGAATGATTTATGCAATCTTGTCTAATAATATGATGAATATGATGAATTACCCCAAAATGCGCCACGAAAATCAAGTTTCTCCCCGCAGGCATGGCATTTTGACAAAAAGTTTATTTTTGTTCCCGATCGCCTGTTCTGCGTGCCTCGGAGCCTTGCTGTGGGGACAATCTGCGGCTTTTTCCCAGCAGCCGGCTTGCCCGACTGGCAACGCTGCTAATTTGCCGTCGCCCCCGCTTTCGCAAACCGAAAAAAGCGTGCCGAGTCTGTGGTTAGCTCAAAAACAGTTTGGCGGAAAATTGCTCGATCGCTGGTTTGTCGATCCCGGCAATACTTGGGTAATTCTCATCGTCAACCGCCAACTTTGGAGTTTGCTCGATTATATGGAACGCTATCAATTTGTCAACCGCTTTGGCACTGTCGCCAACGATTATGGTTACAATGTGCGAGTTTGCAACCGTCAAGGCACTGCTTTGGCAGTTTATTCGTGCAAGGGCGATCGGCTTAACTGTCGGATTGATTTAGAATCTCTCTCAAATCCGGGTATTCGAGGAAGGGTGAAAGGATTTTAGATTAGTGTCCCTACAAGAGTTAGGACACGGCGCCGTGCCTTTGGGAGTGTCAACAACCAGGTCAAACCCATAGTCCGGCAAGGGTTGAAACCCCTGCCTCAAAGCTAAAGTCGTCTGAAGACGACTAATGATATCAAATCCGTTAGCATCGGAATAGTAAATTCCAGTTCAGTGTTCACGGCGTTGACGGTTGACTGTTCACGGCGTCAACAGTCAACTCTCAACAGTCAACATCATGTATGAGTGTAACCGGAAATGAGATGAGTTCTTCAGTCCTCTTTGAGAGGACTTTAGCTATTAGACAGGGGTTTCAACCCCTGGCGGGCTCGCGGGATGACTGTAATTTAACTTTTCACTACTTGCCGAATTTCTTGCCACAGCGATCGATATTGGGCAATCCCCGCATCCCCAAAAGGCAGCAGAAAGTCGCTAGCAGCAAGAATCTTAGCATCCGGCAACAACACAGAATTAGTGCGAACAGCTTCCGGCAAATCTTCGGGTTTCATGCCGACAATTATCGGCGAACTAGCCTTAGCCAGCAAAGATAATTGAGGAGCAACCCGAGGTTGTAAGCAAAAATCAATCCATTTTTCCACTAAAGAAACTGGATTCCCTGATGCTGGTTGTACCCACAAATCTGTCCAAAGTGCAGTTCCCGAAACCGGAACTACTAAAGCAATATCCTTTTGAGTTTGCAGCAGCGGCAGCAAGTCCCCAGAGGAACCTACTGCCAACCAAGTATCGCCTAAAATTAATGGTTGCAGGTAAGCGTCCGAACTATAAAATTTAACTTGTTGGTGCAGATTTGCGAGTTCTTTTTTAAGATTTGGGATTTTATCTAATTGCTGCGTATTGTAAGATTTCCCTAGTTTTTTTAATGTTAAACCGATAACTTCTCTGGCACTGTCCGGCAGAGAAATTCGATCGCGCAATTCGACTCGCCACAAGTCTTTCCAATCTGTCGGAGTCCACCCCAAAGCCTTAAATTTGTCGGTTCGATAGGCAATTACCGTACTTCCCCAGCGGTAAGGTGCAGCCCACACTTTACCTTGAGGATCTAATTTACCCTCGTCGTTGCGCCTGACGAGTTTTTGCCATCTTTCGGGCAATTGTGACCAATTAGCAAACTTACCAGGATCGATCGGCTTAATCAATTTTTGCCTAATTGCCAAAGTCAGCCAGTAATCTCCCAACATCACCAAGTTAGCTTGATTTTTTGATTCGGGAACCCGTTTCCACTCCTGCAACAGGGCGAATAATTCTTTTAATTGTCCTTCTTGCGTTACCTGCAAAAGCGGAGACGGTTGTACATCGCGGCTAAATTTGCTTACCAGTTGGGCCGGAATACCGTTTTTGAGCGATCGAATTTTGAGAATGGGCTTCGAGTCGCACCCTGCCGCCAATTGACTTAAAGTTAGGGTGGCGGCCCCCAATAGCAAAGACCTTCGTTTCACCTGTCAATCCGCTTTTCTAAATATTGACCGATCGTTGTGTGTTCTACAGCCGGGGAAATAATTGTTTGTCGAGTCCGGTAGTTGGCGCCGATTTGTCTTATTTCTTTTTCAAACACAGAGCCATTGTACTCGGTTCTGCTGCGCTGTGAGTCTGTTTGACCCAAAGCATCCAGGATACAAGCCCCCGAATTTATCCGTGGGCTCAATGCTTCAATGCTTCAATTCTTCAATTCTAAAATCTAAAATCTAAAATTGATTGGCTCTTCCCTGATTTTACCTTCTACTTTGTCGATCGAGCTTTCCGATGCGGAAAACTCCCTCAACTTAACGCCTAATTTCTCTGCGAAAAGTTACTTTGAGCCAGTTGTGCTCGCCAGCCGGGTCGATCGACTGCATCTGTGTTACATTTTTTAATATAACGAAACAACGAGAGCGCTGCCATCTGCCGTTGGATGACGCTTTTTACACAACCGAAGTGAAAAATTCTTTTTAAATCGGCGACAGCTTAATAACTAAAAAAACTCAAAATCCATTCATCTCATATGTTGCACCATTCTCAATTAGCCTTTTAGCAACAGGCTTTTCGGCCTGTTCCACAAGAAAATTTATGTTTTGTGGAACGGGCCCCAGAGCCCGTTCTTGAGAATGGTGCAAGATGTGAGTTGATCTGAATCCTGAAAGCACTGACGAGAGCGAAGTCAATCTAATAGGACGCTCTGCGATCCGACTCTCATAAACCAGATTTTTTAACCCTGATTGAAGGTTTGAACGAAGTATGGGGGTTAACCAACCCGGTTCCTGTGTCCAAGACTATCTAAAACCTAAAATCTAAAATCTACAATCGACCCACGAATGCCGATCGATTATCTTCAAGCTGGCTCCCTAAATCTACCGTCAGGATTGGGAACACAACAATTAAGTCAAAAATTAAATAATTTAGTGATAAATCCAAGTTATGTAAAGATTTACCTAAAATGTAAAGATATTAAGTTACGAGCCAAAGGATGATTGTATGGAAGCGCTCCGCCAGCAAGTTACAGTATTGAGCCAACAAGTCGAGGCCCTCTACAAACTCATAGAAAACCTCAATGAAAAGCTCTTGGAGTCGGCCAAGGAGACGAAGCTGACCCAGCAACAGAGAAACGATCGCTCTGGAACGCTAGGAAATGACCAAACCTCGCCCTATCAAAGCTACAGCAGTCTCGATGGCCTCCTCGAACACAAAGACATACTGTTAGATGACAGCTACTTCGACAAGAACTCTCAAAGCCTGGAAAAAGAGCTGAGCGCTGAGATTCAAATCCAGCGCTTAACTGCTCAGCTAACAGCAGCTTACAATCGAATTGCCGCCTTGGAAGAACAGTTGCTCTCCAAAAGAATGCACTCGCAACATCTAGGCGGGCCTAATTAAATATTGCTAGCGGGGATCGGGTAGTAATTCAAAAAAAATACAAATTGCGTTGATTTATGCTCGTCTACTTATAGATTCATTGCATAGAGTTTTTTATCTCCCCCAATTAGCAAGGGGAATACTGCATGAAAGGGAGATATTGTGTAGAAATAGGAAGGCTATTTCTTTGGTGGACAAGATTTTTTTACAAACCGCAGAGGGCGCAGAGGACGCAGAGAGAGAGAAGAAAGAGAAGAAAGAGAGAAGTTCACAAATCTGGCATCGATTCTTATAACTATCTACTTAATGTTTAATGTCACAGCGCGAGGCTAAAGCTTCAACAGCGTGGAGGAGTTGAGTGGGAGTCCAATTTGCAGCCAAGCCACTGGCGATCGCACAGGCTCCCGCACCGACCCCTTCTTTAACATAGCCGCGATCGTAAGCTTGCAGTTGCCCGTAGCGAGATCCAGCAAAACTTAGCTGCGCGGCCAACAGAGGCACACCGCCGATATCATTAGCAAGTCCTACAGTGTCTCCTGTAGGGTCTTCGGCCACCCAGCGCGTAGTCCCCACCGCGACTTGTTCGGGACGCCATAGTAGAGCATATTCACGGGCTAAGGCTTGCATCAAAGCGTACACTGCCAGCATTTGCGTACCCCCGGCCAGAAGCACCCCGCAAGTCCGACTCGCGGCGATCGCCATTGCCGCCACCGCTATTTGCATCGGATCGCCCACCGCCGCTACCAATTCCAGGGGAGTGCTGTTTTGTCCGTTAATTTCCCACTCAGCATTATTGAGTCCCGCTGTCACCGCAGCCAATTTTTGAGCGTGATTGCAGCGAGGATGAGAACTATTCACTTTGCCCGCCGCTGCAATACCCAAACCCATTAACACGCCCAAAGCAGTAGTCGTTCCCCCAACTACGCACTCCCCTAAAATTAAATAGCTGCCATTAGTTTGAGCAGCCAATTTAGCTCCCCAAATTAATCCTTGTTCGAGCAAATGTTTGACTGTTTCGAGTTCTAAAGCATTCCCAGAAATCAGACACTTTGCCGGAGTGCCGCCCAAATCAATTGCAGGTACGGTAGGTGGGAGGGGCAAACCAGCATTAAATAGGTAAAGGGGAAGTTCCAAAGCTTCGACTACAGCGCGAGATATCAGTACCGGCGAGGCACCCGCTTCTAGGGGCGGCAAAGGATATTGGGGCGACGGTTGGGGGCCGTTATACAAAAATTCTGCATCGGCTAAACAAGTAAATTGTCGATCGTGCGGGGTTGCTCCTGCTGCTGAAATCCCCGGAATTAAGCCTGTCGCGGTAAATCCTAACACGCAGGCAAATATCGGTTTTTGTCCCCGATAGCGATCGAGCCACCGCTGCCCCTGTTCTATTTCGGTATAAATATGAATCATAAATTAGTCATTAGTCATGGGAATTGGGAATTAATTATTAGTTATTTGTTAGTTCTTAGTTGTTGGTTTTTAGTTATTCGTTTGCCCATTATCCCTGACCCCTTACCCCTTATATCAAGCCCGGTACTAGCGGACGTGATATGATGTGTCCTGTTTATGAGCCCCCACAACATTTGCAACCGATCCTTAAAGCTTAGGTTCGACTGGTTTTTAGTTGTTGCTCCTGTGCACTTACGGCGATCGCCCTATGAAGTTGGCTGCCATCGGGATGCCCTCTCAACAGAATCTTTCTTGTATGCAACTTCATGTAAAAATGGTAGAAATCGGTTAATCCGTAGTTGGTTTGACTGGGAGCGTAAATATTGGCAATAATCATGGTTAAAGGAGATATTTACATATTTTACGCGATAGTTAACTAATTATTTTAGTTCTCCTCGCCGTCGTACTTAAAATTTTTAAGGGTGACGCAGGCGCGATCGTCTTTCACTCGCCGCTCGCGATCTCTGTAAACTTCCGCGATCGTACTTATACGGTTTTAATTAAATCCTCACCAACTTGTGAGGCCATATTGTGTCAATTAGTAGCCTTCGTATTTGTGCAGGCAGAAATATAGTGTACCTGCACAAATCCTGTCTAGAGTTGCATTTTCTATATTTTTCAAAAGATTCGCCCACAAGTTGTAAGTCCTGGGCTCTATCTAATAACAGAACATTCAGACGCACCCTTTTAGTTAAGTTATCAATTCAGCACTCAAGCGTCAATCTTAAAAGGGCTCGCTAACTGCCCCCTGGCGCACCCCCTGCTTGACCTCTGAGTACAAAAATTACTCCCGTCATAATTAGCGCCACGCCTACTAACCGCAGCGGTGGCAACGGCTCGTTAAATACAATTTTGCCGCCCAAAACAGTAAACAGGTAACTGATTGACAGTAAAGGCGAGACTATGCTAATGTTAGCGCGGGACAAAACTACGATAAAACCGATCGAAGAAATTGCGTACAGAGAAAGACCTGCTATTATCAAAGGCTGAGTAGCCATTGCTATAACTTTTTCAACTAAATTAGCAGCGCCGATGGGCCCTAAAACTTTTGCTCCAGCCTTCAGAGTAAATTGACCCAGGACGCTGCACAAAATGGCAGCAAGCAAAACCAGAAAAACGCCTCTATTCATGAGTTCACCAAGATAATACTACAGATCGAGAATGGCCCGGAACAAACTCTCCTAAACAGCTTTGATTAAGTTTTATTGAGTTTTGTTCGCTACCCATATTTTAAACATACATACTGGAAATGCAAGTATTGTCGATCGCCAGCAACAGTAGAACAAACATATGGCAGAACAGACCAACGCCAGCGGGGAATACACTCTCGAATTATCGATACTCATGCCTTGCCTGAACGAGGCAGAAACTTTAGAAATCTGTATCCAGAAAGCGCAGAAGTCCCTGCGCGAACTTGATATTGCCGGCGAGGTCATCATAGCAGACAACGGCAGCACTGACGGTTCTCAAGATATCGCTACCAGAATGGGGGCGCGAGTCGTACCCGTAGCAGCCAAAGGCTACGGCAGCGCCCTGATGGGAGGCATAATCGCAGCGCGCGGACTCTATATTATCATGGGCGACGCTGACGACAGCTACGACTTTTCTAGTCTCGGCGCTTTTGTCGAAAAATTGCGGGGAGGGTGCGATTTAGTGATGGGAAACCGCTTTCAAGGCGGCATCAAACCGGGGGCAATGCCACCACTGCACAAATACTTAGGAAATCCGGTACTTACTTGGGTGGGGCAGCTATTCTTCTCCAGTCCCGCCGGGGACTTTCACTGCGGATTGCGGGGTTTCAGGAGAGACTCAATTTTGAAACTCGACTTGCAAACAACGGGGATGGAATTTGCCAGCGAAATGGTCGTCAAAGCCTCTCTGTACAAGTTGCGAATCACAGAAGTCCCCACCGTACTCTCTCCCGATGGCCGCAGCCGTCCGCCGCACCTGCGAACTTGGCGAGATGGCTGGCGGCACTTGCGATTTCTGTTGCTTTACAGTCCCCGATGGCTGTTCTTGTATCCGGGTGCTTTCCTGATGATTGTGGGTATAATAGTTGGCATTTGGCTGTTGCCCGGTACTCAAAATATCGGGAGTATCAGCTTTGACGTGCATACACTGCTGTATGCTGCGATCGCAATTATCATCGGTTTTCAAGCAGTAACTTTCGCTTTCTTCACCAAAGTTTTCGCCATCAGTGAAAAACTGCTGCCCGAAGACCCCAAACTCAACAAAATATTTCGCTATGTCACCCTAGAGACAGGATTGATTTTCGGAGTCACACTGATATTAATCGGAATAGTTGGCTCGTTCTTGTCATTAACTATCTGGAGTGAAACTGCTTTTGGTTCTCTCGACCCTTCTAAAACTCTGCGTTTGGTTATTCCCTCGCTCACTTGCCTGACTGTCGGTTTGCAGATGGTTTTGTCGAGCTTTTTTCTCAGCGTGCTGGGGTTGAAGCGCAGGTAAAACACTTAAAAGTACAGTTTTGTTATAAATTTCACGAAAGATGATTTAAATTGCCCAAATGCTGTGTTAAATCGAGCGCGAACAATCGGGCTTCAACCAGGTTGTCAGTTCATCTCAAAGCTAAAATTATATGACACTAACTGAAAACAACTCCAGCGAGTATGTTGGCCCCAAGCTAGGCGGTTTCGCAACTAAACTATCTTTGTACGCCCGCCAAAAAATGTTCGATTTGCTCATGGGATTAGCCCATCCCAGCGCCGACACAACGGTGTTGGATGTAGGAGTAACTTCCGACCGCCGCGAAGACTGCAATTTCTTTGAGAAACTTTATCCGCATAAGGACAAAATCACCGCAGTCGGTATGGAAGATGCTGTGTTTTTAGAAGAAGAATATCCAGGTTTAAAATACGTCCGTTCTGATGGATTAAGCTTGCCATTTCCCGACAAAAGTTTTAATTGAGTCGTGAGTTTTGCCGTAATCGAACACGTCGGGAGTCGGACTCAGCAACAAGCTTTTGTTCGGGAACTTTGCCGCGTCGGCAAAACTTGCTGCATCACAACTCCCAACCGGTGGTATCCCGTAGAATTCCACACTGCTGTTCCCCTCATACATTGGCTGCCCCCCTCTTGGTTTCGAGCGTTGCTGAAATTGCTCGGTCAACACTTTTTCGCCCAAGAGGAAAATCTCAACCTTTTATCTGAGAAAGATGTGTTAAAGATACTGCCAGCAGATGCTCGAATTTCTACCAAACATTTCCGGCTTTTCGGTTTGATATCTAATCTGCTCTTTTATGTCATCTAAATATTTGCTACTTACGCTGAACTCCCAAATCCAGCACAAAATTTTCTCCGTCTGCATAAAGCTTCTTTCTCGTTTTTGCTAGTTGTTGCACGTTATCCCGAAAGTCGTGAGCAAGTTGTGATTGCAGTCTAAACCAAGATGACAATCCAGGCGCTGAAGTATCTACATTTGGCGGATGATTGAGACTCCAAGACGAATAAGCTATGTATCGAATAGATTTTGAAACTAAATAGTTCGCTAAAGCTTCATCGCCTTTGAAGACAGGCATTCCGGGAGGCAAACTTGCTCCTCCGGGCCAGTCAGCTAGGAGAATTTGATTGCGTTTAAAATCGAGGATAAAAGGTGTATCTAGCCTGGTTAAAACTGTTTCTCCCTGGGGAATAGACTGTTGCAGCGCTGCATACTGCAACTTTTGCTTAGCTGAAACTAAAGATGGATTCGTTAGTCCGAATTTAATATTTTTCACATAAGCTGAATAAGTATTTTTAGTGATCTCCCAATCGTAGCTGATTGTAAGACCTGCACAAAATACAGCGGCAATAAAAAAGTTAGGAATCCCGTTTGTATTTAACACTCCTGTATCCGTCATGGCAATCATAATTAATATGATAATTGCCGGAAACAGGTGAGAGAATGAATAGCGAAAAGGGTCGGCATTTTCGGTAAGCACCCCTACAACAACAGTTGCCACTAGCGCTGCAACTGTCATAGATAAAGGTGCTTGGCGGTTCGAGAACGAGGATTCTGCTGGTAAATTAGCCAATTTCAGAGGTCGGATACTTAAGCTCAAGCAGCCGAGCAATATCAGTATAAAAACGTAAATACCTCTGAATGCTGCGATGGCTGTTTTAACAGTTCCCAAGAGTGTCGAACCTGATTTGAAAGTAATGCCGTAGGCGGAGGCGTGATAGCCTTTTCCCAAAAGAGGATACAATAAAGTACCTGAAGATTGATACAAAGAAATCATCCAAGGTAGGAGAAATATTCCTACTAATACTGTCGCCAGCGCGAATTCCCAAACAACTTTTTGTTGGGTCTTTGAGCTAATAAAATAGCAAAGGTAGCTAACTGCCAATACAATAGCCGAGGCTGGAATTAGAGAAGATTTTAACGTACAAATTGCGGCGGAGATTAAAGCAATAATACAAGCATTGGAAACCCAAGAGTTGCAGTCTATTTCTTTGGTGTCAATGGTTCTAAACAAACTTAAAAATAAAGCTACAGGCAGCATACTACTTGTAGTGTTTGCCTTGGGTACAGCAATCAATAGGACAAATAAAATTGTAAATATTACTCGTCTAGTGGAGGCTGGATGTTCTTTGAAAAATCCGATAATTAGTCCGATCGTAATTATCAGCGCTAAACCCGGGTCTATGATGTTTAAATTAGTGTCAGAAAGTACGCTGACAATGAAAGTATGGAGAAATGACTGTCCCCCCAAAGATACTATTCTTCTTTCGCTAAAAGGCTCTAGGCCCATAGAACCGAGTTGCAGCATTTTGTGGGGAAATACTAAGTAAGCGTGGTAGTCATCGCTGGTATTAAACCCGTCAGCATACACCATGTTGGCAAAGTTGAGTCTGCCTGTATACACCCATCCCGCGTATTGGATAAAAATCAGTAGGCTGACAGTCGCAATGCCTGCTAAGACTATTTTATCTTTGCGACTTTCTTGAAATAGCTGTGAGAGATTACTGGCGATTGATTGTCTGTGATTTATCAAATCTACTAGACAATAAATGAGTCCCAAACCTAAAAAAAATAAAATTGTGGGTGGCGAGATATTCCAAGTTGCGTTTAATACACCGCCAATGATAAGGCTCAAGGCTAGACCCCAACCTGCTCTTTGTCCCCAGTCCGTTCGCTGGTTGGGAAACAGAATGTGGTTGAGGAATTTCCCCCAACCGATGAGGGATAAAAGCAGGCAAATACCGTAGAAGAATGATATTAGGTATGGAACCATTGCTGTCAAAGCCTATTATATTAAATTGTTAACTTGTGGAGGGATGATTTGTTAAGTTTTGGCGGTGTGTTAGGAATCGTCTTTCATCTTAGAAGACTGTGTGAATTTTGTCAATATACTGTTTTTTGTGTTCGTTGCTGAAGGATGATTTAAAGGTGATTACTATTGATCGGATTGGATACCGGACAGAAATTTATGGGGAGCATCTCACCTTTGCAGCCCTCCGCTAGAAATTGGAGTTTTGAGGCAGGAGGCAGGAGGCAGGAGGCAGAAGGAAAGAGGCAGAAGGAAAGAAGAAGAAGGAAGGAGCCAGAAGAAGGAAGGAGCCAGAAGAAGTATTTTTACAAATATGAGATGCTCCCAATTTATGATTGAGGGAAGTGCGATCGCACTTTTGGTAATAATAAGGGCTTCGGGGAAAAAGGGGTTTTCGGGAAGAGAGGGGCGAGCGCGGGATCTATGCACAAAAGCTAAAATTGAAGCCGTCTTAAAAAGTACGGTAAAAACGAAAAATCTAGGAGGAAGCAGCGCTGGAATGATGATATAGCGGTTCTCAAGCGTGGTGAGGTATGCCCACGGAGGCCACGGAGGCCACGGAGGCCATGAGTACCTCATCTTTCTGAGAAAGGCTATACGTTAAATCCAGGACTTACGCAGACCCGCTATATTTAGTGTGCCTGCACAAATACAATGGCTTGCTACTAATCAACTCGATATTGGCTCACAAGTTGGTCAGGATTCAATTAGAACCGTATAAGTAAAATCGCGTAAGTTAATAGGGAGCGCGCTTATAAAGTGGAAGACGATCACCCAGGACGTGTTCTTCAAAATTTTAAGTGCGAGGGCGACTCCTTTTAAAATAATTAGTTATACCCATTTAATTGGTATAAGGACTAATAACTACTCTTCATAATCGATCAAAACTTGCACCCAGCTTGGCGGTCGCGGAATTGGATTTCCCAAACGATCTAATAGCAGCAAAGCTACTAAATGCACTACAAATAAATAGACAATATTGTTAACTAAAATCATCCCGGCGGCGATCGCCCCAATTGTGTCCAAACTCGGTACATTAAGCCAGCCCAGCTTCACAAACACCCATTCCACCATCTCTGTTACCTGGGCCGTTACGTAAACCCATAGATCTTGACCCACCAACGCTGACAGCAGCCAAAACCGAAAAAAGAAGCCGACAGTACCAATGAGAGCGCCCACACTAATAGAGAGTGACCAACTCGCTTTGCGCCTCCAAAGTCCTCCCAGCGCAACTCCCATAATTCCAAAAGGCATCACGTATAAAATGCTCCGCGTCGGGCCCATCAGTACCGACAGCAGCAAACCCGATACCAAAGCTGCCATCCAAGCTGCTCGGTTGCCCCAGCGCAAGTAAACCAGGGCGATGGGTATCGGGAAAAAAACCCGCAGCAAAGGCCCCAGCGGAAAGTAATAATTTACCAGCCAAATTAAGCTAGCGGTACTTGCCAAAAAAGCCGTTTCTACCAGCCTTAAAGGCGCTTCCCCAGAGGGGCGCTTCCCAGGATCTGGATTTGTACGATCGCCAGCCATTGCTGAAATATCGGCGGTTTCCGGCTCGTTATTTGTACTGGGTGAACTACCCGAATTAGGCGCAGCATCTGCTGACAAAAAATCACTCATCCGATTTTAGATTTTAGATTTTAGATTTTAGATTTTACGGGGCTGGCACCCGATACGGCTGATTCCCGATTTTCCGATTTTAGAGTTTAGATTTTAGATTTTAGGGGACTTGCGCCCCATACGGCTGATTCCCGGTTTCACTGTTTGGATGCCCCGCCGCCAAATTTAATATTGCTCGCAGAAACCGGGTTTAGGTACGAACGCAAGTCTTATTTGAGATGGGTTTTCTCAGCCTAAATTTTCAGCAGCATTATTTTTCGATTTTGACTTCCTGGATTACAAAAACCGAACAAGATGCGTGGTGAACGACATAATTGCTGACGCTGCCGAGGAAAGCTTCTGTGAAGCCCGTGCGGCCACGCCTTCCCAACACTATTAAATCTGCGCCCCAATTTTCGGCTGCTTCACAGATACAATGCCCCGGATCGCCCTCCTTTTTGCAGTCAAATTCTACCTGCAATCCTTGTTTTGCTGCGGCGTCGCAGTAATTTTTGAGCAAGCCCGAAGCCTGTTTTTCCTCGCTTTCCAGCCGCAAACGTTGAGCTTGATAAGCTTGATTCATTAACTCGACATTCATGCCCAAATCTACCGGAATTGGCACTGCCGTCTCGCCCAACGTGTTGACAGTAACGCAGTTAAATAGCATCACTTGGGCCCGATCGCTCAGAGCTAATTCTAAAGCTTGACTGAAGACGCGGTGGCTCAGTTCTGAATCATCTAAGGCAGCGAAAATTTTCTTAAAACTCACAGCTTTACCTCCTGCGGGAAATCATTAATATCAGTTAGTTAACAGAGAGTGCTTTTGAATTAGATTCAATAAAAGCAAACTCTGATACTTCTAGACTAACAGACGCTCTAAGGCGTGCAGGTCGGGAATGCACAAAACGTCACGTTCGCGCTGAATAGTTCCTTTTTTTTCCAGCTTGCTCAGCACTCGCGTTACTGTTTCGCGAGCCAGCCCGCTGAGGCTGCTCAATTCTCTGTGTGGCAGGTTCGGTATTTCTGTACCTCCTGTTTCCATGATTTTTTTGCCTTGCCCCTCTGCCAAAAATAATAGAATATCTGCTACTCGCGAGGTACTGTCAGACTCTCGCAAACGCAGGCGGCGGTTGACTTGTCGCAGGCGACGCGCCATCAGTTGAGCTAGGCGAATGCCTGCTAGCGGCTCGGTATGAATAAGCTGCACAAAATCCTGAGATGGCATATTGCCGATCAGTGTCGGGGCTAGGGTGATGACATCTGTCGATCGCGGTGCTTCTTCGATCGCGGCCATTTCCCCGAATAATTCTCCTTTCCCTAAAATATTCAGTGTTACTTCTTTTCCGTCTAGGTTGTAGGTGCGAATTTTCACCCAACCATCCAATATAAAATACACTGATGTTCCCCAGTCATTTTCGAGTAAAATCACTTGATTCGACGGATGACTGCGGGTAACGATGTGGAGAGTTGCTCTCTCGATTACAGGATCGGGTAATCCTGCAAAAAACGGAGTAGAAACTATCAATTGATTTATATTAGAATTCGGATCTCGGGTGTTAAAGCGGTCTTCCATGAGGCCATCATTTTAATTTACGCGCTTGATCTGCGCTGGGCAGTTAGAAATAGCTTGCAGCCGAGTCATTCGATTTGAGATTCAAGATTTGAGAAACAAGGATCTAAAATCGGCAATTTTACCTCTAAAGTTTTGCGGTCAAAGGCCCAATATGGGAATTAATGGCCTCAAGCTCTGATTGCGAGCTAGAAACTAAAGAATATACCATAATTTTTTAGATATATACCACTGAGCAAATTTTATTAACAAAATTTTAGCAATGTGGCAAACGACTGAGCCGATCGAATTACCGAAGACAAGCACTTCGCGAAGACAAGTTTAACACTGCTGAGAGATTTGTTGTCAGTCAGCCCAGCAGTCGAGAAGGCCAAATCCACGAGCACAAGGGGTGCAAGCACGGCAGACAGCTCCCAAATCCGAGCAACTGCCTAGAACCTGGTAAATGTCAGCACGATCGGCAAAATCCACAGCCCTTGCGAGCCTAAAGACTGGCGCTCTTGGCGAGCGAAACCCACCCACTTCCCAGCAAACTTTTCTGCTACCCCAAGATTATTGTACCATTAGTATCTAGCCATGAATACAGATAAAAGGCTATAATCAAAGGTTACTCAAACCCAGTACACGGGGACAATCCCGAATCTCGGTATCCCAAATCGCAAATTGTTTGAGGTTTTTTCCAAGTCGGTGAAAGATGGAGAGACAGTGGCGCGCCGCCATCCTAACGAAACACGCGGTGACAGTGTGCGGCCCGCCGTTCAAGCGTGTGAAGGCAAAAGTTTGTGGGGTTCGCAGCTATTCCGAGCAGGAATCAGCCTCCGGGTAGGGAAACTCGCCTCTCAGTCCCAGAATTTGACGGCACTTGCCATTGATAGAAGCGGGCATTTGGTGCGAAAGTACCGGTTAACCTATGATAGGCAATAGAAGCTATCCGAAGACAAAAGGTTAATTAACTGTTGTCATAAAATATTAGTGAATTATTGACTGACTCGCATTCAGATTATTCTATCTATTGGCATCGCTGCCGCCTGACAATCAAGCATCCAGGATACAAGCCCCCGGATTCATCCGTCCAGAAATAAAAAACCTGTATCCGATAAAGGAGCCCCCGAATTGATCTCGCGCAAGTCAATGCTTCAATCTAAAATCTAAAATCTAAAATCTAAAATCGATTGACTTCAGTCTTTTTTCGGTAAAGTTTCTCCCAAGCCGCATTCCCAGAGGTTCCGCCCTTGAATTCTCAGAAGTACAAAATTCAAGCACTGATTGCTGAGATAGACGAGGTACTCAGCAAGCCCGCACCCCGCTTGCCTTGGACGGGTTCTCTTGATACTGTCCACCAGCGCCAACTTTTAGAGCGAGTTCGCGCTTATCTGGTTTCCTCAGACTCAAAGCTAACGGCCCCAAAGGCCCCCGCCCGCCCAAATGTCCGCCCGCAACCAGTTCCAGTACCCAAAGTGCCTCTGCCCGCCCCTGGCCCCTCAGCCGCAGAGCAAATCATGCTTGCCGTAACCGGAGAAATCAGCCACCTGCGTTCCAGCCTGACAGGGCCACTCCAAGAAGACATAGAAGCTCTGCGGCAAGAGCAGCAAGCTCTAATTCAAGAAATCAAACTGCTAGAAGCAAAACGGCAGCAGCAACAATCCCTAGCTCAGCAACAAGCCAACCAACAGCAAATCATTGGTGAATTCTTGCAGGTACTGACTGCCCGCTTGGAAGAAACCTTGACTAGCGATTTCTCCCAAATTCTAAGTTCCCTAGAAAATCAGTTATTGCAAAGCAGCGCAGCACCTTACTCTTTGGGCAGTGCGCCTGATGAACAATCGGCTATTGACGTAACAGTTAACCCACAAACCTCAGAAGAACACCCGCTGCTGACGCCGGCTCAGAGGTTGGAGCAAATGCAACTGTTCCAATCTCATGCTGACAGTCTGCTGATGAGTCTCGATTCTAGGATGGCTATCGTGTTCGAGGCTTTGCAAGCAAATCTGCAAAGCTATCAAGCTTCCTTGAGACAAGAACTCGAAAATATGTACGGTTTGAGCCAGCAGAGCGAGGCGATGTTCGCGGCTTTGGTCAACCACTTGGCCTCACAGTTGGGGCGAGAAGCGTCTTCCTACGTTCAACAGCCGATCGATTTAGCAAATAATCTCGAAACCGTCACCCCAACCGCAGCCGATCGATCTTCTGTCGCTCCCGCCATTTCAAATACTGCGATGGAGCACTCAGCCGCAGAGACTCAGACTGGAGACTCGGTGCAGGAAATTCGCACCGGCGAATTCGGAGAACAAGACAGATTTCCCTACGCCGGTACAGAAATTTCTCCGCAATTCAGACAGTTGAGGCGCGACCGCGATCGCATTCAAGCCCCAATTTTGCTCCCGGAGTTGCAAGATAATTTGTTCGATTCTGCACCCGAAACATCGGGAAATGCAACTGAGTTTTCTGGCGGTGAATCGGAGAATAGCTTAACAGAAACCGGCGAAAATATTGAGGATTTGTATGCAAGTTTGTTCGCGGGAGAAGCGGTTCCTGAAGTAGAATTACAAATCGAAAGTACCCCCGTAGAAACTACTGTAATTGAGCCCCAAAGTGAAGGTTTACAAGATCGAGCGTCGGCGGACGAGGAAACTGCCGAATCGCTCAAAATGACCGAAGATTTGTTTGTAAATCTGCTGGATGAAGGCGAATCTCTGGAAGAGATTTTAGTAGATGAAGATTCAGACTTGGTAATGGGTAATTCTGTAGACGCCCTAACTTTAGATACTGCAGATTTATTTGAACCGCAAGGGGCAACAGTACCTCAAGTTTCAGAAGCACCAGCCTCAACCGCCGAGGTGCAACTTGACGCGGACGATCGAGAAAATCTAGAAACGGCTCAAAACCAAGGCGAGCAGTTCGGCGCTACAGTCCCTCAATCAGCAGCTTTGCCGTCGAGAACGCCTGCAGAAATTAGCCCAAACGGCCCCAGTGCCGGGCCCCGTGTGCCGAGTGCCGGTGACGTTCAAACTGGCGAGTTCGACTCATCCTCGCAGGGGCTCGATGATGGGTACATCCAAGCTTCGCCGGACGAGGATTTGCTGCCAGTCGAGGAATTAGAAGATGACCTCGATCGAGCTCTAAATTTGGACAACAATACTCTGGAACTTTTGGAGGCAGACCTCTACAATCTGGAGGGATTGGAAAATACTAGCTTCGGGCGATCGAATTTCTCAGTCGCTAACAGCTTGGATTTATCGGCGAGTTCCTCCGAAGGCATTGCAAACAATCCCTTTGCGGAGGCGGCAGAGGAAGAACTCGGCACGCTGGAGGATTTGTTCTCCGATGTGTTGGAACTCTCCTCTGAGGATGAACCCTTTGTTTTGGAAAACGAACTTGAGGATGATTTGTTTGTTGAGGAAGACGACTCGAATTTGACGCTAGACGAAATTTTGGCTAGTTTGACCGAGACCGATCGACCTTTGACTGATTTTCCCCCTCCAGAAACTGCCGAAACTAGCGAACTGCGATCGAGTCCTCCAGAAAGTAAAAAAAAAACCTAATTTCGACAGAGAGTAAAGCAGGAGTTGTTGAGGGGAAAACCGATTTTAGCGAGTTTGCCGAAACACAGCAGCAAGACTCGACTGGCCATTCTGCCGCAGGTGCGATCGCCCCATCCAGAGAACACCGGAATTCTAGCTGGTATTTGGGCATTGATTTTGGTTCCACTGGCCTGTCTGCGGCTTTGCTCGATCGCACCAGCGGCCAGTTGCACCCGATTTACTGGGAAGCATCGCAGGCTGAGGCTTGGGCAGCAGACGCGAGCTTTCGGATTCCCTCGGCTGCGGTGCTGACGGAAACAGCCCCAGGGAGCCCAGGGTCAGAGGTGACAGTCAAGTCGGTGGGATTCCGACCCCAGGCTTTGCCTGCTGGAGAATTTTTACTGGAAAATTTTAAATGGCCTTTAAAGGTGGGCATTCCTTATCAGCGGGAGGCTGCTGGGATGTACGAACCGCTGTTGCAGTGGTCGCCCTTGGAGACTTTTTCGATCGCCTTGCCGCTGCAAGGTGTGCGGGCACTGCTGGCTACTTTGAATCCGAGTTTGCGGGGACAAAAATTTGCCGAATCGGGGGAAATTTTGGATTCTACACCAAGGGCGAATTTTGTAGGATTGCCAGTTTCTAATTTAATTTGTAGGGCTTCGGGATTGACGCCAGAAACTCTCGATGCGGCGCTTTTAGACTTGCAGGGTGTAATTTTGGGGACTCCGGCCGGCTGGTCGGATGTTTATATGTTTAATCTGCGGGAGGCTGTTTTGGGCGCGTCTCTGGTGGCTTCATGTTCGCAAATTTTTGTGGTGGAAGATGCGATCGCCACTTTGCTTGCTGCTGTAACTCCTGTGAAAAATAACATGGAAGTCGAGTCGTCAGCCGTGGATTCTGCTAAGGGCGGTGAAGAAGCTGCACCGCTGGCTGTGAATGCTTCGTCTTTTAGCGGGGGAACTTTGATTTTGAATGCGGGGGCGGCGACGGTGGAATTAGCTTTAGTTGAGTTGCCGTCCAATCTTCAAGATTTAACTCGTGCTGATTTTACTTGCCACAGTTTTGATGCGGCTGGCGATGCTTTCGATCAGGATATTATCTGTCAGTTGTTGGCTAAAAATGAAACTTGGGGAATGTCGATCGATTTGCCACGTCCTGGTCATCCAGATTTGCCGAGTCGTTATCAATTGCAGCAGCAGTTACAAGGTTCTGCTTTTGGTTTGCAATTGTTAGAGGCGGCAAGGCAAATAAAAGTTATTTTGCAACATCAAAAAAGTTTTGCTTTGGATATTGGCCAGCAGCATTGGGATGTGAAGCGCAAAGATTTGGAAAGTCTGGTTTTAGTGCCTTTTGTGCAGCAGTTGAATCGTGAATTGAATGCTTTGCTCAGCCGCGCCGGAATGTCGCCGGCGGGGATTAATCAGGCGATTTGTGCGGGGGGTATGGGTGCTTGGCCTGCGATCGCCCGCTGGTTGCGGCAGAAGCTGCCGAATGCGATCGTGGTTCAAGACCAGGAATTGCAGGGCGATCGAGATATTTTTGAGATTGACAATTCTGCATTAAATTCTGTATCTCAAAGTACAAATTTCCCCCAAAAAATTGGTCGAGTTGCCTGCGGGTTAGCGAGTTTGGCTCTCTATCCTCAAATTTTGGATGTGTCGCAGCAGCAGTACAGCGACTTTTTTCTGCTGTGGGAATTAATGCAGGTTTTGGGTGAGGAAACTCTGAGCTTTCAGGAAATTTTGCAGTTGTTGGAACGCCAAGGCGTGAATACCCGCACCTGCGAACCCCGAATTTTGCGGATTTTGGAAGGAAATTTGCCGGCGGGGCTTGTGCCTGCGGAGGAAGATTTCATGCTGCTGGCCGAGGAGTCGAGGCAAAATCCTGATTGGGAAGCAATTTTGGCTGAGCCGCTTTTCTTGGAAGATGTCTCGCGGGGTTATCGTTTGAATCTCGAACACGCCTCTGTTGTTCGCGAATATTTAGGCAAACTCGCCTCTAGCAGCCAGCAAAAATTGTTAGAGCCGCTAACACTTGCTTGGGATGTTCGCACCGATATTTATCGCTAAACGGCAAAAAACCCGGTTTCTCAGTAGCACCCTCCCTGTCTTCCGGGAAGAGTCCTAGTCGAAACCAGGTTTTTTTGCATCCAGGACTAACTTTTTTCAGTAAATTTACGTAACTTTACATAAACTTTATACGTTTTTAGAAAAAACACATAGAAACTTTATAAAAGTGTTATGGGTTTTTAAAGATTGTGCAAAGCTGAGTATTTCAGGTTCTGCAGATTTGGGATGGCTAATAAGATGGACGTAAGAGATCGTTAAAGTTGAGACAAATCATATGAAATTTCCGATGGGTGCCTCGTCGAAATCCTCATTATCAGAAATGCTGTCCTTATTTTTTCAAGAATTTACTTACAGAGTCTGTGTATCACAACAACAACATCACCGATCCGTAACGAGCAAGGTAAAACGGTCGATCGATATTTTGGGTTCCTTGCTGGGACTGGCAATTGCTGCAGTGGTGGCGGTGCCGGTGGCAGTGGCGATGCTGTTGGACGATCGGGGCCCGCTACTGTACAGTCAAGTCCGCTGCAGCTTCAAAGGGCGACATTTCAGAATGTGGAAATTTCGATCGATGGTTGTCGATGCAGAAAAGCTCAAACATTTAGTTAGCAACCAAGCCAAGGGTCACATTTTTAAGAATGAAAATGACCCGCGAATTACCCGCGTCGGCCGCTTCTTGCGGTGCACGAGTTTGGACGAGTTGCCTCAATTCTGGAATGTGTTAGTCGGCGACATGAGTTTGGTGGGAACTCGACCGCCCACTCCTGATGAAGTTGCTGCCTATGACGATTTTCACTGGCAACGTTTAAATGTCAAACCCGGGCTGACTGGGGAGTGGCAAGTCCACGGACGGTCTGGAGTTAAAGACTTTAACGATATTGTGCAGATGGATCTCGACTATCAGGGCAAGTGGTCTGTTGTCTACGACATCACTCTGATTTGCAAAACAATTGGGGTGGTCTTGAGTAAAAACGGTGCGTGTTAATAGACTTGCTGTTTTGGGTTGTTTTTGGATTTTAAATTTTAGGAAAAAACAGGGGATGAAATAGTTGGGAACTGATTAAATATATGTTAGTAGAATTAGCGATTGGTGACGCTTACGGTGCGGGTTTTGAATTTGTTGACCAGCAGACGATCGAATTGTATAACAATCTCAACGCTTACCAAAAAATCGGGTCTAAAGCCCCGTCCTTCTAGGACGGCTTTAATTCCCACAAGGTGTGAATAATTGTTAAACATACAGATTTGCAAGTAAAAGTCTTTGTAGAAGTGGTAGGCTATTCCAATGATAGTTTTAGAGTTTAAGTTAAAGGGCAAAACGGAGCAGTATCGGATCATCGACGACATGATTCGGACGGCTCAATTTGTCCGAAACAAAACTCTTAGGTATTGGATAGAAAATCAAGGAGTTAAGTTAGTAGACCTGTACAAACAATGCGCCATCATGGCAAAAGAGTTTGAATGGGCAGGCAAGCTTAATTCGATGGCACGTCAGGCTTCGGCAGAACGTGCCATTTTTGCTATCCAACGTTTCTTTGCTAATTGCAAAGCCAAGAAACCAGGGAAAAAGGGATACCCGCAGTTCAAGAAACATACTCGATCCGTTGAGTATAAAACTTCGGGTTGGGAAATTTCTACCGACAAAAGATGCTTGACACTTAAGGATGGTTTTGCTGCTGGAAGGTTTAAGTTAATCGGTAGTCGGGACTTGCATTTTTATGCACCCAGTGAGATAAAGCGAATCAGAATTGTGCGTCGTGCCGATGGCTACTACGCACAATTTTGTATCAATGCGGAAAGAAAAGAGGAATTCGTTTCTACTGGTGAAATTATTGGAATAGACGTTGGACTAAACCATTTCTATACTGATAGCGATGGCGAAACAGTTGCCAACCCTCGATATCTCCGTAAAAGTGAAAAAGCTTTGAAGAGATTGCAGAAGCGAGTTTCTCGAAAAAAGAAAGGCTCAGGTAATCGGAAGAAAGCGATCAACAAGTTAGGAAGAAAACATCTGAAGGTCAGTCGGCAGCGTAAAGACTTCGCCATAAAGACGGCGTTGTGCGCGGTAAAATCTAACGATTTTGTAGCCTACGAAGACCTTCAGGTGCGGAATATGGTCAAAAATCACAAGCTTGCTAAATCTATTAGCGATGCAGCGTGGTCACAATTGGCTCAGTGGTTGGAGTATTTTGGAAGAGTGTACAGCAAAACAATAATTGCTGTGGCTCCTCAGTATACTTCTCAAACCTGTTCAAATTGTGGAAATCTTGTTAAGAAAACGCTGTCAACTCGAACCCACATTTGTGGTTGCGGTACGATATTGGATCGCGATCACAACGCCGCGAAAAACATTTTGGCGAAAGGGTTGAAGCAGGCAGGAGTTGGCTTTAATTTAAATACGGTGGGGCACACCGAAATCAAAGCTTGGGGACAGACCGATCTCTACTCAATGGTGGCAGCATCAACGAGCAAATCGACTGATTGATCCAAGAATCCCCGCGCCTTCAGGTCGGGGAGTGTCAAACAGACGATACGCAGATGAGTTTAGCCGTCGCAGAAGCTATCGTCAGCCGAGAACCTTGGACGCCGGAACTTTTAGCCAGCAAATTTGTTGCAGCTTTTCACCGCGATCGGCGATTGGGTTATGCTGGCAAATTTTACAATTTTTTGCTACAAGTTCAAGACGGAAAAGAATTTTTAGAAAAAATTCGCTCCGCTAGCGATAAAAGTGGCTCTGCGATGCGAGCAGGCCCCATTGGCATTTTTCCTACTATTGAAAAAGTAATCGAAAATGCTACCGTTCAAGCTGCAATTACTCACAATACTCCCGATGGTATTAAAGCAGCTATAGCGGCCGCTTTGATGTCCCATTACTTTATTTATCAGCTAGGTTTAAAGAAGAATTTGGGAAATTTTCTAGAAAAGCACGTAGCTGGTGAGTGGTCGATACCTTGGCAAGGACAAGTCAGCGTTAAAGGTTTGGTCTGTGTTAGAGCAGCTATTACTGCGGTCATCCGAAATGATAGTATGAGCCAACTGCTCCAAGATTGCATTGCCTTTTCGGGAGATGTCGATACAGTGGCAACTATTGCTTTAGCTGCTGGTTCCTGTAGCAGTGAAATTGCCCAAGACCTGCCAGAAAATCTGGTACAAGGATTAGAAAATAAATTTTACGGCCGAGATTATATCATAGAACTGGATCGACAGTTGATGAATTGCAGGAGCGACTTCTGACTTCTTCCTGATATCTGTGACATCCGTTAAATCCCCATTCACTGCGCGTTGCCGAACTTCTTTCTATTAGGATTAAGCCCAACTGTCACAAATAGGGTTAATTTTTATGTATGTAGTTGCGTTTGGGCGCTCTTTCCTAAGCTAAGAGCGCTAAAGCGCAACTACATACCTTTGTTTAATTTTCCAGTTGGTCTTAGTCCTATCTATTATGAATTTGCCTAATTAAATTACTTTTTCTCGCTGGCTGGGAGTGCCTTTGGTGCAGTAGTTTAACCGCGAATTGAATACTTTGGTCAGCCGTGCGGGAATGTCGCCGGTGGGGATTAATCAGGCGATTTGTGCGGGGGTTATGGGTGCTTGGTCTGCGCCGCTGGTTGCTGCCGAAGCTGCCGAATGCGATCGTGGTTCAAGACCAGGAATTGCAGGTCGATCGAGATATTTTTTAAATCCACAATTCTCCATTAAATTCTGTATCTCAAATTACAAAATTATCAGAAAAAAAAATAGTCTAGTTGCCTGCAGGTTGGGGAGTTTGGCTCTCTATCCTCTAGCAGCAATGCCAAAAATTGTTAGAGCCACTCACAATTACTTGGGATGTTCGCACCGATAGTTATCGGTAAGTATATAGATTTATCATCGCCCTTAGATAAAGATCGTAGGACTTACGCAACTGTCACACTTATGTCAACTTGTATGGTGCGTCAGACCTCGTGGTTATCGGGAGATTATCAAAGATTTAAGGTTTAGGGCAACCCTACCAATTGTGCCAGTTGCGTAAGTTTTGAATAAAAAAAAAGCATACCCAGAACCCGCAGCACTTACAGCATAATTCAGGAGTCAAGAGCGTTGCCCTGACGAAGGCCATAACAGCGAAGAGCCAGAATTAGTTTGTGCTTTTTTCCGTAACAATACTTAATTTTATTCTAAAAGTTATGCTTTTTTAGAATAAATACACACCATCTTTATAAAAGTGTGTTTTTTTTTAAAGATTGTGTAAAGAAGAGTATTTGCCACTTGTGGGAAATTTGGGACTCTCATAGGATGTAAACCAGATTCAGCCATTAAAAATATTTGAGTCTAAAGTCTAAAGTCAAGACCAATTTTTTCATGCTCTTCACAACCTAAGTTTTCACTTTTGGGTAACTACAAATGGTAGCGCAAAACTTTAGTAATCAAAGTTTGGTCGGCAATAACTTTAGTGGGCAAAACCTCAATGGTTCCACATTCTTCAAAGCCCGACTCGAAAACGTCTTGTTCAGGCGCAACGCTCAAGGTATTTCCACTCAACTCAGAGGTACCAACTTTGAAGAGGCATTTCTGCTGAATGTAGATGCAACGAATGCCATCTTTGCTGCCAATACCAACTTTCAACCGGCGACTTTTTATAAAGCGACCTTAGAAAACGTCAATTTCAGTCGGGCAAACCTAACTGGAGTAAATCTGTCGCTGATCAGCACAAAATTCATCAACCTGTCCAACGCCAACCTGACCAATGCCATTCTCCATGAGGCCAATCTCAGCGGCGAACAGTCGGAGCGACCGAACCTAAGGGGAGCAAACTTTACGGGTGCTGATTTCTTTAAGGCGAAGCTGAAAGCGGCTGACTTTACGGGTGCCAATTTGACGAATGCCAAATTCCAGGGTGCTGACATGGAAGGAACCATGTTGATCAATGCGAATTTTACTGGCGCTCAATTCGACGTATCGACTAATCTCACAGACATTATCCTCAGCAACGCCATCTTTGACCTTGCCAACCTGAGTGGGGTTAATATGACCGATACCAACGCACCGGATGGATTGACACTGACAAGTTCTAGCTTTCGCGGAGCCAATTTGAGGGAACTTAGTGCCGAAGATGTCAATCTGGCTGGTGCTAACTTCAGCGCCCATGCAAATGGTACGCGCACTCAAATGGGTGGTGCTAGTTTCGCAGATTCTGAGTTGAACAACGCGAACCTGAGTCAGGTGATTGCAGAAGGCATATTCCTGGACGGTGCTGATTTGAGCAATGCAATCCTGGTTGGTGCCGATCTCAGCAATGCCAACCTGAGTGGAGCAATTCTCGTTGGCGCTAACTTGACGGGTGGAGTCCAGTTAGACAACGCTTTTATTGAGAAGAGCAATGTGGCTGGAGCCAACTTTACAGGGGCAAACCTGGCAGGCGCAAACCTGAAGGAGGCGGTTGGAGATAACCTGACCAAGTTTAGAAACGTCAATCTGTCAGGTGCCAGCCTGGAAGTGGGGAGTTTTATCGGTGCCGACTTCACCAATGCCAACTTAACTAATGCCAACCTGGTCAAAGCCAACTTCACCGGTGCTGTTATGGTCGGGGCGAACATGACCGGGGTCAATGCAGTCGATGTTGTGGGTCTGACGATGGGGACTAGCGGCACCGATACCGTCACTGGAACCGGAGGCGACGATAATCTCTTCGGGCTCGACGGCAATGACGCCCTCAACGGCGGTGATGGGGATGATTACCTCGATGGCGGTAGCGGTGTTGATATCCTGACGGGTGGCCCGGGCAATGATGCGTTGTTTGGTGCTGCGGGAAATGACACCCTCACAGGCGGTGGTGGCAGAGATACCATTCACTACCGCAGTGGTCATGGTTCCGATCGCGTGAATGGTTTCACCCTCGGAGCCAGCGGAGACATCCTATCCTTCAGTGGCATTGCAGCGATCGATGTGGTGCCATCTGGCGCGAACACTCAATTGCGATCGGGCAATGGCATTGCTGGCGATGCCGGTTTTGGCACAGGCGCGCTGTTGATCACGCTAGCTAACACTTCATTTACGGCAGCTCATATCAGCACTAATGTCAGTTCGACCAATCGTCCGCTCTTCCAGTTCTCGTAACGTCAGAGCAACGGGAGTTCAACGGCCGATCTGAGGGGACTCACGATCTATCTAGTCGGAGCAATTGTCATCATGACAATGCTTTGACAGGAAGGCTTTTCGATATTTTTATTCAGGCGATCGACCGGACATAATATCAACCGGAGTTTGTGTGATGACTTCTCGCATTTTATTTTTCCTTTCCATGCCTCGGCATCCCCCCTTTCGATGTTGGAAAGGGGGGAATGGTAAGGATTGTCAACGGTAACGAAGCACCGAATTCTAAGGCGCATGAATCACTTTTGTGCGTTGTCGCAAGTTCACATAACACTACGAAACACTGACATAACAACAGGAGAAAATTATGGCTATCAGAAATGGAACAGAACTGCCCGATACTCTGACCGGAACCAATAACGCCGATGTGATTCGCGGCTTTGGCAAGGAAGATCTGTTGTATGGCTTAGGCGGTAACGATAGCATCTACGGTGGAGAGGATAAAGACACTCTATATGGTGCTGCTGGAGCCGATCGACTATTTGGGGAAAACGGCGAAGACGATCTATATGGTGATGATGGTAACGACTTCCTCTACGGTGGGCTGGAGAAGGACAACCTGCATGGTGGAATCGGAGCCGATCGACTTTTTGGCGATTCCGGCGAAGACTCATTGTATGGCGAAGATGGCAATGACATCCTGTACGGAGGCTCAAATGCCAACGATGCCAACGATGGTAAAGATTTCCTCGATGGTGGGGCTGGAAGAGACCAACTCTTTGTAGGTTTCGAGGATACGGGGTTTGGTGGTGCTGGCGATGACACCGTTATTGGTGGCTTTACCGATGACAAAATCTACGGCGATGATGAAAAAGGCGAAATTTTTGGGGGAGCAGATTCCCTGGTTGGCGGCAGCGGCAACGACACCCTCTACGGAGAAGGCGACAGCTTAGCAGGCGGCGGCAACGATACCCTCGATGGTGGCATAGGCGACGACGCCCTCTACGGCTATGCCGGAAGTGACTCCCTGTTTGGTGGCGATGGTATTGACTTCCTCGATGGTGGCGATGGCAATGACATTCTCGACGGTGGTGCTGGCACCAGCACTCTGATCGGTGGCGCTGGCTTAGAAACCATCAGGGGTGGCGCTGAAGGCGACTTCATTGATGGCGGAGAGGGGAATGACAACCTCAATGGTCTGGGTGGCAATGACACTATCTATGGCGACTACGGAGTTGCTGAAACACTGGCTGGCGATGACATCCTCAATGGTGCTGCAGGCGATGACTTCTTGGATGCTGGTGCAGGAGTCGATCGTGTCATCGGTGGTGCTGGCATTGACCTGCTTTTTGGCGGCGAAGATGCGGAAACTCAAACCGCCCGCGACACTCTAACCGGCGGGGCTGACACCGACTACTTCCAGTTGCTGTTCACCGATTTTGTGCCCGAACCCATCGATCCCGGTGAGCCAGTTATTACTCCTCCTGCTGGTGACTACATCGTTGACTTCTTGAAAGGGACTGACTACTTCTTACTGGAGGGGATTACCTTTGAGCAGCTATCGTTCCAAAACATCTCGCTGACAGTTAACGGGGTTGCTACTCCGAGTACCCGGATCTACGTCACGCCTCAAGCCGGAATTCCGATTTCTCAAGCGGAAACCCTAGCTGTGGTTCAAGGAGTGCGTCAATTTAACGCCTCGCATTTCGTTGAGGAACCACTCATTTAATTAACGGGACTTAAACAAATTTTAAGCCCAAACCCAGCGCAAACTGGCTTTAGACGCGGTAAGTAAGTTCATGTTTTCTTGCCACCACCGCGCAAATCTATATTCTGTCCCTTGACAGTTTTTATCTCCTGCTGTCTCTTTAAAGGCAACAGGATTTTAGTCTTTGAGCAGGAATCCGCAGATTCTTTTTCTTCATGCTAATTTCCCTGCCCAGTTTGGCCTTCTCGGTAGCCACGATCGCCAAAGATTACCCTGAGCTAGTGAACTCTGTTTCCGAATGTTTCTAGCCAGTTACGATCGCCAATCGGCAGTAAAATCGAATTCGATCGCGCGAGGCGACACAACAAATTGAGCCGATAAATTATCCAATCTTGTGACAACTATAGTCAGAAGGTTTTTTAATTAAGTAAATCCACCTGATTATAAGTCGTGTAAATGTTAAATTAAGGAAAGCCTTCGTAGAGTAGCCCTTAATTTTTGATTTATGAATTTGCCTAATTTGATTACTTTTTCTCGCTTACTGGGAGTGCCTTTTCTGCTCTACGGTTTGTACGACCCAAGCGCGCAAAGCCGCTGGATTTGCACCGCAATTTTTGTGGTAGCTGCGGCTACTGATTGGCTGGACGGCTATTTGGCTAGGAAGCTGAATCAAATTACCGATTTGGGTAAGTTTCTCGATCCTTTGGTGGATAAATTGTTGGTGCTCGCGCCGCTTTTGGTATTGATTGAGTTGGGGAAAATCCCGGCTTGGGGAGTGTTTTTGATTTTTGGTCGGGAGTTGACCATTGCGGGGTGGCGTGTTAATAAAACTACGATTTCGGGAGCTAATATTTGGGGCAAATTGAAGACGGTGAGTCAGATTGTGGCGATCGCACTTTTAATTGCTCCTTTGTCTGAAGCGTGGAATTTTCCCGCATTAATTGCTTTTTGGGTTTCTGTGGCTTTAACTTTGATTTCTGGCGCTATTTATCTGTGGCCGGAACAGGAAATAAAAGAAAAGTAAGGGAGTTTTATATCATTAAACACGCGCTTTCCCCCAGTCCGGCAGGGGTTGAAACCCCTGCCTCAAAGCGAAAGTCCTCTAAAGAGGACTGTTAAAATCATCAGTCCTCTTTAGAGGACTTTAGCTATTAGCCGGGGGTTTAAACCCCCGGCGGACTTGTGGAAAAGCGAGGATTTATCAAGATTACTTCACTTTAATAATGGCTCCCAGATTTCCGATAGTGCACCGCTGTCACGCCGTCATTTTTCAGCAAATGACCGTTTTCAACCGCTGCATAAACTACCCAGTGATCGCCGCATTCCATCCGACTTATCACTTCGCATTCCAGATAAGCTAGAGCCTCAGTCAAAACCGGACAGCCGTTGCTAGCTTCCATTGTTTCGACTCCGGCAAATCTGTCTTCTCCCGGAGCAAAGTTTTTCATGAAATACTTCCGCAACTGTCGCCCTTCGGCTAAGATATTCAGCACAAATTTATCTCCGGCATACATCAAAGCTTCGATCGATCGATCTTTCGCCACCGCAATCGTCACACCGGGCGGATTAAACGTTGCTTGCGACACCCAGGAAGCCAGCATCGCACTGGCGACTTCCCCCCGCTTCGCCGAGAGTACGCACAGCGAACCAACCAATCTCCCTACTGCTTGTTCAGTACGATCGCTACCGGCTGCTAACTGCGGTTTCGGTGCCCGCAATTTTTGCGATCGAATCAAAGCTTGAGCAAAATCCGTTCCCGCTTCTTTGCACTCGTGAATCGTCGCCGCCGTCGGCGTAAATTTGGCTCGAATCGGCTCAAATCCAATTCGATAGCCAGCATCTTTCAGCTTGTTTTCCACTAAGTCGATCGCCTCTCCACTCCAGCCAAAAGAACCGAAAACCCCTGCTAATTTGCTCTTAGTTGCGGTAGATAAAACAATTCCCAAAGCAGTTTGAATTTGCGTCGGAGCGTGTCCTGCTAGCGTCGGGGTTCCGATGATAAATCCCGCGCATTTTTCGATCGCCTCTTGAATTTCTCCCGGTTCGGCAAATTCGCAGTTGATACTTTCCACCGCAACGCCCGCTTTCGTAATTCCTTTGGCGATCGCCTGGGCTAAAGTAGCCGTATTTCCGTAAGCAGAAGCATAAATCAAAGCAACTGTCAAGTCTTTTGAATTTTGTTGCTGGCTCCATTCCCGATACAAATTGCTCAGTTCATTAAGGCCGTAACGGACGATCGGGCCGTGACCGGGAGCATAAAATGCTGCTGGTAAATCGGCGAATTTATCCATTGCAGTCAGCACTTGTTTGGCCTGAGATGCGTGCAGGGAATCGTAATAATAGCGCCGATCTTCGCTGTAAACGCTCCACCCTTCATCGAATACTTGGTCGCCGCAAACGTGAGCTCCAAACAGTTTGTCAGTGAACACGATTCGAGTTTGCGGATCGTAGGTGCAAAGTTGATCGGGCCAGCGAGGAGTCGGAGTCGCAATGAATTTTAAGGCGTGACCTTTTCCTAAGTTGAGAGTTTCTTCTCCCCGAACGATCATAATGTTTAACTCTTGTTCGGGAAAAGCGGCGCGCAAACTAATTGCGGCGGGATTCGTGCAAACCAAAGCTACTTCAGGAGCTAAATCTAACAGACCTTTAATTGTTACTGACCTGTTAGCATTGAAATGCCCCAAAATTATGTAATCCAGCTTGGTCAAGTCCACCCGTTGCTGCAAAAATTCCAGGTAATTTTGAGTAAAAGATTCCCCAGGCGGGTCGAACAAAGCAGTTTTGTCAGCTTGAATAATGTAGCTATTGGCTGTCGTACCCTTTTGCAGCGAATACTCGACTTCAAATTTGAGTCGATCCCAAGTGCGCGATCGCAGAATAAAAGTATCGAGTGCGATCGGGATAAACTGTACGTCGCGGGGTTTGGCATCAGATGCGAGTCTAGGAGTCAAAGTGTTAGTCATTAATTGCACCTATGAGAAACTGAACTACAGAACTTCTTTTGATTTCGTGCCAAAACTTGGTATCTACAATATCAAACCTTGCGCCTCTACCCTGTAAATTGGTATCCAGGTCAATCAGAAATTCCCTGGTTTTCAAATCATCCCCAATTTGGATAAAGCTCACTCCAATTTCTTCGTCTTTATCTATTTTATTTGCTGCACTTACAATAATTTCGGCAACAGCAGCGGTATTTTCGGGTTTTTGATCTAGGACTACAACAATTATTGCTCCGTTCTTGCCTTTGGCATTTGGTTGGCTGGCGAAATAATCGTTAAAAGTTGCTTTCAGAGCTTCTTCCAAATTAATTTCAGTGGGGTTTGCTGAATCCGGTTGCGTATTTTGTCGCTGCAAAATTTCAGCTAACCGGGCAACATTTGAATTTTTATACTCCCACATCGGAGTAGAAGCTTCATAAAGGGTGATGCCGTCGCTGTCAAATTGCTGACATTTTTTTGCTAAGTCAATCAGAGATGCCTGTGCTTCTACCCACTCCTGATACCAAGGATGTTGAGGGTCTCTGCTGGCATCGCTTCTGGCAATAATAATTGTGTAATCTCGGTCTTCTAAAAGATTGGCAGGCATTGGCAATTCCCCTATTAAAATGGAGTCTAAATGACAACGGTTTGCCCGGTTTGCTGCTGGTGGCGCACCCAACACCCAGAAACCCCGTAAGGTGCGCCACCAGCACCCAAAGGTGAGAGTTTTTGCGTAGCCAGTTGCGTCTTGGACTGTAATTGTAGGGTGCGTCAGTAGATAATCGATGATGAAGTCGAATAAAACATCGGCTGACGCACCTTACTAATACGTTTGGGGTGTGTTGATTCAGACAGTCAATCAATATATCGTTGAATTTCCCCTTTGCACCTGACAACAGCCAACAGCCAACAGTCAACTGACAACAGTCAACTGTCAACCGTCAACTGACATCCTAATAGTGATTTCCCACTTTGCGGTGGTGAACAGCAGGCAGTGCATCGGGATTGGATACGCGACCGTTATCGACGATCGCATATACGATATGATGATCCGAAAGTTCCATCCGGCTCACTACTTCGCATTCCATGTAAGCCAAGGAATCTGTCAAAATCGGAGAACCGTTGGTTGCTGGTTGAGTTTTAACTCCGGCAAATCGATCGGCACCAGGAGCAAAACGCTTTAAAAAGTGTCTCATCAAGGTTTGATAATTGCCTTCTTCGAGCACGTTGAGAACAAATTTATCTCCCGCGTGCATCATCGATTCGATCGCCCGATCCTTGGCAACTGCTATTGTTAAACCCAGCGGTTTAAAGCTGGCTTGCGTTACCCAAGAAGCCAACATCGCACCGCTAACCTCGCCTTTTTGAGCGGTGATGATGTACAGTCCGCCGCTGATCCGTCCCAAAGCTTTATCGAGGTCGCTGTCGAGGGCCTTCATCTGTTTGACAGCCTTGTCCCGCGTCAGCCACTGTCCCAAGTCGGTGCCGGCTTCGTCGCAAAGTTGATAACTCGCTTCTGTCGGTGATTCTTTAATCAAAATGTTGGGAAATGCTTCTTTTAAACCCAACTCTTTGAACTTGTTTCGCAGCGGGTAAATCGATGCGTCATCGCCACCGCCGGATTCGCACAAACCGAAAGATTGTTTGTTGTTAGCAGCAACTAAAATTGTGTTGATAGCAGCTTCGGCATTCACAGCAGCAGTACCACTACTCGGCGGCGAACAAATCACGATACCGGCGGCGGTACCGACAAGTTCGCGGACTTCTTGCAAGTCGGCGATTCTCAAATCCATCATTTCCACAGCAACACCGGTTTTGGTGATACCGTGGGCGATCGCTTGGCTGAGTCGATCGCTCCATCCGTAGTCGGAAGTGTAAAATACCGCTACAGTGGTTTCTGCCTTAGCTTGCGCTTGGCTCCACTTTTTGTAGCGTCCGGTAAGTTCCACCACATTGTGCCGCAGCAGCGGCCCGTGACCGGTTGCTACTGTACCAATTTCTCCCAACTCTGCCATCCGCTTCATCGCAGCGAGTACCGATCGAGCATTGGGAGCCATCAAACACTCATAATAAAAGTGGTAATCTTCCTCAACTGCTGCTAAATCGTCATCGAATGTACTGTCGGAACAGTAGTGCATCCCGAAAGCATCGCAGGTAAACAGCACTTGAGTTTTGCTGTCGTAGCTGAAAATAGTATCGGGCCAGTGCAAGTTCGGCGCCGATACGAATTCGATAATGTGGTCGTTTCCTAAATCTAGTTTGTCCCCGTTTTTTACTACCAATCGCTCAAATGGTTGGTGTACAAGGTTTTCTAAAAATTGAATTGCTACTTTCGCCCCCACGACAATTGCTTGGGGTGCCAGCGCCAGCACGTCTTTGACTAAACCGCTGTGGTCTGGTTCCGTGTGGCTGATAATTAGATAGTCAATCTCTTTGGGGTCAATTTCGCCCGTCAGAGTTTCCATGTATTGCTGGCGAAACTTCTCGTGCGACGTATCGACGAGGGCTGTTTTTTCACCGCGAATAATGAATGAGTTGTAAGTTGTACCGTTTTTGAGTCCGAATTCGATGTCAAAGCGGTCTCTCTCCCAGTCCAGGCATCGAATTGCCGTTGTATCAGGGGCAATTTCGACTTTTTCCACCGTCAATCTGCGTTGGACTCGTTCAGTCAGCGCTACCATCAGTGCCTCCTTGTCTTTTACCCATTACCTTATTGTTTCCATTCTGACACGTTTCTTTTGTAAATCTTTATCAAATTTCCTATCACTCAGTTAAGCATCCCAAAAGTGATCTCTCTCTCTTGACAAAAAGCTAATATATGTGGTAGAGAAACCAAGTTCGATCGGTTTGGCGATCGACGTACTGAGTTTTGCATGGAAATTGCGATCGAGCAGTCAGTTAGGATCGCGAATTAAATAACTTACAATTTTAATTGTTATTGTGGGATGGGCGTCCCGCCCGTCCAAAAAGGA